>JAICQI010000422.1 GCA_025937955.1 Pyrinomonadaceae bacterium | reverse complement strand
CTGTTGCGCAGTCAAGCCGCTTAACAACTCCACGAGCGGACGCGGTTTCGATGCAACCAAACTCGAGTCTGCCGCTGATACTTCCCTGCGAATGCGTTCGCCGACTGCAGCAGGATCGCCCGTCACTTGCGCCACCCAGTTGAGCGGCACAATCTGATTCAGAAAAGCAGTGGTGCGATCTGGCACTTGAGGGGCAGGGATGAAGATGCCGGGTGCGGCCGCTTCGCTTAGTGTGTTGCCGAGCGTGTCTTCAACTACGCCAACAATCTCCCGCGGCTCATCAGTAAAGTTTTCGCCGATGTCGCGCCCGATGACCAGGCGCTGGCCTAACGGATTCGTGCCGTTCAGAAACTTGCTCACGAACGTCTCGTTCACGATCGCAACGCGCGGTGTGTCGCGCGTATCGCGATCATTAAAAGAGCGTCCAGCATGGAACGGGATCCTGAGCGCTGCAAAGAACTCGGGCGTGACGGCTCTCCAATTGGCCTGCAATTGTTTATCTTGCGATCCGCTGGATAGCAGTTCAAAAGAGAGTACAAGACTCGACTCAGTCGGAAGTCTCGTAACAGTAGCAACGTGCTTCACTTCCGGAATGGATTTTAATCGCTCGATGACGCGCTGAACTCTGAGCGTGGCATGTTCAGTCGCAGCGAATTCAGGCGACGCCAGCGACGTTTGAATTATCAACACGCCCTCGGCGTCATATCCCAAGTCAGCATTCCGCAATTTCTGAAAGCTGATCAATAACAAACCAGCGGTTAACAGCAAGACCGTCGACAAAGCGATCTCCAGGCTCACGAGTCCCGCTTGCAAGCGCCGAATTCCACGTCCAGGAGTTGCTCCGCTAAGCTCACGCAACGTCTGCGCCGGGTCCATCTTCGCTAACTGAAGCGCAGGCGCGAGACCAAACACGATGCTCGTTACTGCAATTGCAGCGAGTGAAAACAAGAGGACGCGGAAGTCGATGTTCAACTCAGTAACGCGCGGCAGTTTCACCGGCAACCACAACTCAAACACGCCCAGCGCAGAAATAGCGAACAGTAGCCCAACTATTCCACTGATGGTACTCAGCAAAAAACTTTCCGTAAGCAACTGCCTGATCATGCGCGACTGATTGATCCCGAGGGCGATGCGCACCGCCATTTCCTGCCGTCTCCTAATGGCTCGCGCGAACAGAAGATTGGCGACGTTCGCGCAGGCGATCAGCAGCACACATCCAACCACTCCAGCCAGCAGCAACAACGGCACTCGCGTGTTGCCGATCACTCGTTCCCGATAAGGCGTGATCAGTGCGCCCACTTCGGTTTGTGCAATGCTTGCGGGTTGTTCCTCCGTCAACCTTTGAAACACCGTCGTGAGATCCGAGTGTGCTGTTTCAATAGTTGCACTCGAACGTAAACGACCGATCACGAGATGCGGGTTGGAACGATCGGTCCAGTCTTCGGTTTTTCGAATCGTGGTCCAGGCTTCCGTATCAGCGCCGAACCTGAAATCGGCCGGCAAGACACCAATGATGGTGTAAGCCTCACCGCTCATGCGCGCGAGTCGCCCAACCACATTCGGGTCGTTGCCGAACAGCCTGGACCATGCGCTGTGACTGATAATCGCTACAGGACTAGCGCCGGGCTTATCGTCCTCAGGCGTGAAGCCACGACCCAGCAGAGGATTTACTTGGAGAACTCGGAAGAAGTTGGCACTAACGCGACTACTCTGGACGAGCTCGGGTGTCTCACCCAACGTCAGGCTCAAACTAGAACCGACGACATCGTACGCGGCTAACGATTCAAATGTCCGGTTGTTCTGTTCCAGGAACCGGAAGCGTGCATAGCTCATCGTGTAATTCGGACCTTGGTTGAGACTACGGCCGACCTGGACCAGACGATCACCGTCAGGATAAGGCAACGAGCGAAACAGCATTGCATTCACGACTGTGAATACCGCGATGTTTGAGCCGATGCCAATTGCCAGGGCCAGCACCGCGACGATCGTGAACGATCTGTTCTTCGCATAGACGCGGAGCGCAAATCGAAGATCCTGGAGGAACTTTTCCATACCGCTTAGTTTATCCGCAGATTACGAGTCGAAGACTCACCAACGTTGTTACGAGCTCGGCGCCCCTTGAGAAACCCATTCGGCTAAATCAATTGCCTTGCCCTCTCGGACGAAGTATTCCGCCTTCGCAACGGATTCGAGCAGCGGAATGGCGCAATCAACGACGTTCGCCAGTCCGTAAGGGTAATCCATCACTTGACGCTGCACGAAGTCCTCGGTCAGATCTACCGCGGGATGTCCCGGCGCGCGAGAACGGAATCGAGCGACTGCTATCTCGGGGCTAACCTGGCAAGCGAGGATGCAGACCTGAACCGACTTGCTGTCCGCGAGTGAGCGCAGCCATTGTCTTGCGTTTTTTCGGCTGTAGGTCGCCGTCATAATTATTGTGCCGGCTCCCACGTCAAGTAGCTTTTCTGAAACCAGGTGCATACACCGGTAGGCAATATCGCGGTGTTCCTGACTCTGCTGGGAATTTGGAATGACGCTCTGTCGAATTTGATCGATATCCAGCACTGAGGCTCCGAAGATCGCTGCAAGCTCCCCGGCGAGGGTCGATTTGCCGGAACATGGTGGTCCAGTCAGAACGATCAACTGACTCATCGGGATTTCGTTTTTAAGTTCTGGCATACACTCACCTCCAACTGGACGACGTCCGCTCGGTGGAGGTCAGGCGGTTGACGCGCTACTGATCTGCCGTGAACAGTACATAGCGCTGCTCGACAGAGGCGCGCGAGTACAGCTTTCGCACTTCCTGTAACCATTCCCAGGTGTACTCGAAATCTTCATCACAGAGCTCGCCGTCATAGCTGTTCTTGTCAATCCGGTCGTACATCTGGCGGAAGCGCTCTTCAGTGAGCTCCTCGAGCGCTGTTGCAATCGCGATGACTTGCGTTGGAGTTTTGAGGCTCATGATGTAGTCGCTACCGGTGTATAGCAGCTTGCCACCAAGAACTGCATGGTTCAGCGGAAACGTTCCTCCATCCCAGGTCAGCTGTCCGTCGGAGAGGGCTCTGTGCATTGCATCCCATGACTTGTCGCTTTCGGCAACATAGATCTTTAAAAATTTGAAGTATCGCTCTTCGAGCTCTTCCTGAAGATAAGAAAGGCGCTCTTGCTCTTCGTCGATAGATTCGAGCGCTTCAACATCCTCCCGAGTGAGCGCGAAATGTACTCCCAGACAACTCATCGCGTGACTCCGATTAATTTGGTTCGGTAGAACACAGCTGTCGAGATTCGCATCACGCAACTTTACTGCATTATTGTGGTTTTTTAGGAGACAATCTTTGATATGACAACTACCCAACTTGTTTCAATGATCTCTGTCACGGACATCGAGCGTTCGATCGAGTTTTATCGACATCTCGGATTTGAAGTCGGCAACACATTCCAGCCAGAAGGCGCGACGAAGCCTTCGTGGGCGTGGCTCCACTCGGGCCAGGCGCAGCTAATGTTGTCAGCTACGACTCAGTCGATTGCCAATAAGCACAGCGTGCTCTTCTATGCGTACACGGAAGACGTCGAGGCCGCCTACGCATCGCTCGTCGAGGCTGGTCTCAATCCTGGAGCAATCACGAAGCCATTCTACGCACCACGCGGTGAGTTTGAGACTGTGGATCCTGACGGATACGTCGTGATGGTCACTCACACGTAATCGAGGATCAGGATGGATAAATCCAACCAACTATTCTCGCTAATGTACAATGGCCCGTTATTCATCCTGGCCAACTTCTGGATACTATTTCGCATACATGAATACAGAAGAGTCGTGTTGGGGATGACGAGTGGAATGGTCTGGGTGACTCTTCATCGTGTCAATGCCAATCGGGTGGCTGAGCCGGCGGGAAATATTCGTGCCTCTCGCGCTCAGCGGCGCTGAGTTGCAAATTATGATCGACATGACAACGCAACATCTGACGGAACGTTGTCTCTTGTCCACCGGTAAAAGCTCTTTTGGGGAGGATCGAAAGGGAGTGAATGCCTTTACCGTAGACCAGTATGTAGAACTTATCGTTCTCGATTACATCTGTATACAAGCTCCACGCAAGCGAGGCGTTGAGGTGCGTGGTCCTAAACTCGATGCCGGCGTCAGTGAAGGTTAAGTTGTACTCGTCACGAAACTTCGGATCGCCGCGAAAGTAGCGGCGTGGAAGATCAACCAGATAACCCTGAAACAACGCCACGCCGGCCAGAACAATAAAGGCAATAACCACCCAAAGCGGAAAGGGAGAACCGAACAGTTGAAGCAGTAACACCATGCCGGTCGAGACCAGCACATAAACGATGATCATCCGCAGCAACAACTCTTTCGAGTGCCAGACGTAGTAGCGCACAGCGGCAAGATACTCCTGCTCTGTATGCCGGAAGGTCAGTTGTACTGACTGCCCCGAATCGCTCATCCAGATCTGTGGCCAATTAATCGACTGACGTTATCAAATCAGGACCAACCATCGTGAAGCTGCAGCCGCCGGGCTTGGGCAGGCACAGCAAGGCTCCGCGACGAACGATCTTCGTCGGTGAGTTGTCGGGAAAGACTAGTTGATACTTGATCGTTTTCAGTTGCGCCGCGAGCGGTTTAAGACTCTCCACACCTTTGATGAATTTAACGTCGACCACTTGCGCCGCTCGCGTTGAATCTGGCGCGAAGACAACGTAGAACTCCGCCTCAGCAGGAGCTTTGAGCGCCGGCATGAGCTGACCCAGATTGAGAACGTTGTAATCGCGCAACTCAGCTGCGGCGACCTCCAACAGTCTCGTAACCGCATCCGCCGGCGCCAGTCTCGACAGACTCTCGCGAGCTTCCGGCGCAGAGCGAAGCGCCGCGGTGCCTTGCGCGTACAGACGAATCGCCACATCTTTCTTGCCACGCTTCTCCGCAATCATTCCCATGTGATGGCCCACATCACCGTGTTGCTGAAGGAGCCACGCGGCGTTGACGTACTTCTCGGCTGCGTCCAAATCGCCCTTTTGAAAATAGACCCAACCAAGCGTATCCCAGTACGCCGCCAGTGAAGAGACGTTACCGAGATCTTCAAGCGTCAGATTAGCTGTCTCGACGTTGCGCAAGCTGTTCGCCATCGACGTTACTGCCGATTCTGCATACTGCTGCGCCTTATCAAGCTGCGCGCCTTTCTCGGAAAGGAAGTAGGCGACGTTGTTCAATGTCATCGGACTGCGATCCAGCTTGATTGCCTCTTCAAAAGTCGCGATCGCCTTCTGAGTTTCTCCTAAATTCAGATAAGCGCGACCCAGGCTCACCTGAAGCATCTCCGCTTCCGGATTCAGCGAGATGGCTCGCTCGAGCTCCCGAATCGCCGCTTTGTATTTTCTCGCCTCAACCAGCATCTGACCGAGACTGGAATGCGCGTACTGGTCCAATGGAGTTATTTCAATCTGTTTACGGAAAGCTTCTTCAGCATTGGTATAGTCTTGCTGTTGCCAGTAAATGCGACCGAGCAGACTGTATGCATACTCTTCAAACGGATCGATCTTCACCTGTTCGCGCAAGACCTCGATCGCTTGAGGAAACTTGCGCTGTTGTGCAAGCGTGAAGCCCAACTGCCGCCTGACAG
>JAICQI010000182.1 GCA_025937955.1 Pyrinomonadaceae bacterium | reverse complement strand
TACCGACTCTCTACGATCCGCCGTCAGGAATCATCGTCACCGCCAACCAGCGAATCGTCGGCACTGACTATCCATACTTTCTGACGCACTCGTGGGCACAGCCATATCGCGCGCGGCGGCTCATGGATTTGCTAAACGAGAAACCGAAACTGTCAAGGGAAGATTTCCGGCGCATTCATGGCGATGTTTACTCGATCGCGGGGGTGACGTTCACGCGCGAAGCAGTCAAGTTGTTGCGTCCGAAGTTGACTCCGGCGGATGAGAAGCTGCGCGCAACACTCGACGCGTTCGAAAAGTGGGACGGAAGAGTCAACGCCGAATCCACGGTTGCACTGGTTGCTTCGCAGATGCGACTGGCTTTTCGTTCAAAGATTCTGACCGCGGCGCTTGGTCCCGACCTTGTGCGCAACTATCAATGGAGCAACTTCGACACGACGCTCGACCGCGTCCTTCAAGATCAGCCGGCCGCGTGGCTGCCGAAAGAGTATCCGAGCTATGCGGATCTGCTGAAGGCTTCTTATGACGAGGCCATCAGCAATATAACCAAGTCTCTGGGTGCGGACGAGACGAAGTGGATGTGGGGTGAGGCGGCTAAAGCGCGTTTTCCGCATGCGCTCGGCTCGGCTCCACTAATCGGCGCGCAGTTTACGATTCCGCCGTTTCCACAAAACGGCACCGGCGGTTCCATCGGCGCGACGGTGAATGTCGGATCAGCTGTTTCGATGCGTTTTATTGCGGACCTAAGCGATTGGGACAAGACGCAACAAGGAATCGCGCTCGGCCAGTCGGGATTGCCGAAGAGTCCGCACTGGAGCGATCAGCTTGCTGATTGGCGCGCCGTCACGCCACGCGAGTTTCCGTTCACGCCAGCGGCAGTTGCAAAAGCGACAAAGCAGACACTCGTGTTAGAGCCGTTGAAATGAGTTCCTGGCGTCTGTTCTGCGCGGTTGAGCTTCCGGCGGAAGTGCGGAAGCAACTGGAGGAACACATCCTGAAGTTGCGAAAGGCGGTTCCGGATGTGGCGGCGAGTTGGAGCCGCGTGGAGAATATTCATCTCACGTTGAAGTTCTTCGGGAACGTCGCGCTCGATCGGATTCCCGCAATTTCGGAGGCTGCGTCACGCGCGGTGGCAGAGTTTTCGTCGTTTCCGATTGGCGTGGGGAACACCGGTGTCTTCCCGAAACCGAGTCGCGCGCAAGTGCTTTGGATCGGAGTGAGTGATCCTTCGGGGAAGTTATCGGCTTTGCAGGAGCGGCTGGAGAATGAATGCGCCGCAGAGGGTTTTCCAAAAGAAGATCGCGCTTATCATCCACACCTCACGATCGCTCGCATCAGAAGACCCGAAGGCGCCAGACGTCTCGCGGACGCTCACCTTCAAATGCAGTTCCCCACCACAAACATAGCACTTAATGAATTGGTCGTGTTCCGCAGCGAGCTCAGCCCCAAAGGCTCAAAGTACACTGCAATATCCAAACACCCAATCCGTAAACAATCCGCGTAAATCCGCGGCCTACCTCGGCAGCTCCCTTGGGCGCGCCGGCGGCAGTGGCGGCTGGGTATCATCCTTGTCGCCCGTCTGCGACAAGATCTCCTTAATCGCACCCACACTCGAAAGCATCGCCGACGTTTCAACCGGCATGAATATCACCTTCGAATTGTTGGTTCGTGTCATGTCGCGCAAACTCTCGATGTAGCGCACAGTGATCAAGTATTGCGCTGGATCGCCTCCGGGCACTGCCTGTGCAATTCTATTCAAAGCCTCTGACTCAGCCTCGGCATTGCGCAAACGCGCCTGCGCCGCACCTTCAGCCGCGAGTATCGCCGACTGCTTTTCACCTTCAGCACGCGTCACCGCAGCTTGCTTCTCGCCTTCCGCGCGCGTGATCGCCGCCTGGCGATCGCCTTCGGCCTGTAGCACGAGGGCGCGCCGGTTGCGCTCGGCGGTCATCTGCTTCTCCATAGTGATGCGAACGTCTTCTGGCGGATTGATGTTCTTCACGTCAACGCGCGTCACTTTCACGCCCCACTTGTCGGTCGCTTCATCGAGAATCACGCGCAGCTTCGCGTTGATCTGATCGCGTTGCGACAGCGTGTGGTCCAGGTCCATCTCGCCCATCACGGCGCGCATGCCGGTAATAGTCAACTGCACGATACCGCCAACCAGGTCGTTGATTTCGTAAACCGCTTTGACAGGGTCGGTGATCTGCCAGTAGACCACTGAATCGACATGAATCGTCACGTTGTCGCGCGTGATCACCGGTTGCGGCGGCAGATCGATGTACTGCTCGCGCAAGTCGATCGAGGTCAGGGCCGGCCGCGTGTTGGTCCAGAAAACCGCGCGCGGCTTATCTAGAAACGGCACCAGGATATTGAGCCCGCTGCTGGCGACCTTGTCGAACCTCCCCAGGCGTTCAATCAGCATGACACTAGCCTGTGGCACGATTCGGATCGTCTTGGCCGCAATTACCAGCAGCACGATGGCGATAAAGCCGAAGAAGAGAAAGCCAAGAAGTGAAGTGACTGGTTCCATAATGGACTCCCTTTCACAGATTACGCAGATTATAAAGCATCCTCGATGATCTCTGCTGCTTCCAGGACCATTTCCTCGGCACATGGCATTCCTACAATCTGAACGCCAATCGGCAGGCCTTCGTTCGATTTGCCTGCAGGT
Organism: Pyrinomonadaceae bacterium; assembly: GCA_025937955.1. Lineage (GTDB taxonomy): Bacteria > Acidobacteriota > Blastocatellia > Pyrinomonadales > Pyrinomonadaceae > PSRF01. The sequence continues at coordinate 6,738 of JAICQI010000182.1, read as the reverse complement.
ACAGTCACGACGGGCAGGTCGAAGACGTTGAAGGTTTGCGCGTAGCTGAACGCTCGAAATGTTCCCACGGTCGTGTCGCGCACGGTGACTTTCAGTGTGTCGTGGGGATAGGCTGGGGTTGCGCCGACTGGCGTAATGATAATCGGAGTCGAGTCCATCCACTGAAGTAACTCTTCACGAAGACGATCGCGCTCCATCCACCCAGCGATGTATTCGTCGAGTGTAGGTGCAGGCGTCTGGTCCGCAGTCGCGAGGCGCCAGTTTACGAATGAACCACCCTCCGTCTCACGGCCTTTGTAGACTTTTCTGAGCTGAACCACAGATGCTCGTGAGAACAATTTCAACCACAGCTCGTTGCCCCGCTCGACGTGTGGCGGGCGCCGTTGCTCAACTAAAACACCGGCATCGCTCAACGCCTGCGCCGCCGCGGCAACTGCACGAGCAGTTTCCTCAGTAACAGGCGCGACTCCGTCATCTGTGTACCACGCTGCTTCGCAACCAAGCAGGCCTTTCCGGTGTCTGCCGAAGGGATATTCGCAGAGCGCGTTGAGCAGCAGACGCAAGTCGCGCACTGTGCGCGCCATTGGACCAATTACGGCGCCGAGTGAGTATGGACCAGTGCTCGGTGGAAACTGTAGTTCACCAGGTACGCGCCCGGTCGTAGGTTTCAAGCCACAGATTCCACAGAAATGCGCAGGAATTCGCACGGATCCGGCAAGGTCGCTTCCGATCCCGCCTGGCGACATGCACGTTGCAATAGCAACCGCCTCACCACCGCTTGAGCCGCCTGGTGTCAGCTCCGCATTCAAGTGATGATTGGTACGACCGAACACGGGATTGTCAGCCGTATAGTCCATCGCCATTTCCGCGGCGTTGGTCTTTCCGAGCACGATCGCGCCGGCAGCTTTCAGTCGCGCCACCGCCGGGGCATCAGTTACCGGAACATAATCCTGTCGTATCACCGATCCGCTGGTAGTGCGAAGATCTGCGGTTTCGATCGTGTCTTTGATCGTGACCGGCACACCGTGCAGAGACCCAAGCTGATCGCCGCGCATAACCGCAGCTTCCGCCTCGCGGGCACGCTCCAAAACGTCCGGCGCCAGCGTCACGATCGCATTCAGCGCTGGATTCAGCTCGGCGATTCGATCCAGGTGCGCCTGCGCAATCTCAACCGGCGAAACCTTCCGCTCCCGGATTAACCAGGCCAGCTCCTCGAGCGAAAGGGTAACTAAATCTTTCATAGTTAGCTTTGTGTGTTAGCGCGTTTGTGGTTAAGACTTATCCACAATATAATCGAACTGCTCGTGTATCGACTCTTTAACAACCTGCCTGACACACAGCTTTACGGCAAAGGAGTGCATTCTTGGCTATTCGTTTGAGCAGGACCTTCGTCTTGCGCAAGCTGCATCAGCTTTCCGGTATCTTCCCTCTCGGAATCTTTCTTTTAGAACACTTTTACACTAACTCAAAGGCGCTGACCGGCGCGGCCGACTTTAACGACGCGGTCAAAGACCTGCAGTCGATTCCGTACATTCTCTTTGTCGAAATCGGCGGCATCTTCATTCCGCTCATCTACCACGCCGTTTATGGCCTGGTGATCACCATGGAGGCGCGTCCCAATAATCTTGCGTACCCGTATGCGCGTAATTGGTTCTACACGATCCAGAGGTTAACCGGCGTCATCCTATTCTTTTTTATCGCTTTTCACTTGCTCAACTTCCGCTTTGGGTTGGTTCCCGGCCTCAACACGATGTCGGTGGCCCATCACCCTGAAGAGGCTTTCAATATCGTGGCTCGCGAGTTTCGCATGATTCCGATCTTTATCATCTACATGATCGGAATCACAGCGACCGTCTGGCACTTCGCGAACGGCATCTGGCTGTTTCTCGTGGATTGGGGCATCACGATTGGGGAGCGTGCGCAACGTCTGACTGGTTATGCGTGCATCGCTTTCGGGGTGCTGCTGCTGCTGGTCGGCATCAACGCAGCCGTCGCGTTCATTCGTCCGGGCGGATTGTTAGGAGGAATTATCTATTAATGGCCAGTAACGGAATGAAAATCGCGATTGTCGGTGGAGGACTGGCGGGACTCGCGGCCGCCATGAAGATCGCGGAAGCCGGCCATGCTGTCGATCTGTTTTCCGTTGTGCCCGTGAAGCGCTCTCATTCTGTCTGCGCGCAGGGCGGTATCAACGGCGCTGTCAACACGAAAGGCGAAGGCGATTCGACGTGGGAACATTTCGACGACACTGTTTACGGCGGCGACTTCCTCGCCAATCAACCTCCCGTCAAACAGATGTGCGAAATGGCGCCGGCGATCATTTACCTGTTCGATCGCATGGGAGTTCCCTTCTCACGTACGCCTGAGGGTCTGCTCGACTTTCGTCGCTTTGGCGGCACTAAACATCACCGCACTGCATTCGCCGGAGCTTCGACCGGCCAGCAACTCTTGTACGCGCTCGACGAGCAAGTGAGGCGCGCCGAAGTAGCCGGCAAAGTGAAGAAATTTGAGCACTGGGAGATGATGTCGCTCGTCCTGGACGACCATCAGGTTTGTCGTGGACTGATCGCGATGGATTTACAGACGCTCGAACTGAAAGCGTTTCCGGCTGACGCAGTGATCATTGCTACCGGTGGTCCAGGTTTGATCTTCGGCAAATCGACGAACTCGATGGTGTGCACCGGCAGTGCAGTCTCAGCCTGCTACCAGCAAGGGGCGAGATATGCGAACGGCGAGTTTATCCAGGTTCATCCGACGTCGATTCCCGGGGAGGATAAATTACGATTGATGTCGGAATCGGCGCGCGGAGAAGGTGGGCGTGTTTGGGTGCCGCGTAAAAAAGGCGACGTCCGGCCACCCACTCAGATTCCGGAAAACGAGCGCTTGTACTTCCTTGAAGAGAAGTATCCCGCTTACGGCAACCTCGTCCCCCGCGACATCGCTACGCGCGAGATCTTTCAGGTGTGTCTCGATGGCTTAGGCGTAGGCGGGGAGAACCAGGTCTATCTCGACCTGACGCATATTCCGGCTGAGGTTCTGGATCGAAAACTGGGCGCGATTCTTGAGATCTACGAAATGTTTGTCGGCGACGATCCGAAACACGTCCCGATGCGTATCTTTCCGGGCGTTCACTATTCGATGGGCGGGCTTTGGGTTGACTATAACCAGCGTACGAATATTCCGGGTCTGCTGGCGGCCGGCGAGTGTGACTACTCAATCCACGGTGCGAATCGCCTGGGAGCAAACTCACTCGTGAGCTGCGTCTTCGGCGGATTTGTCGCGGCGCCCGCGGCAATCGAATACGCGAAGAATGTCGAACGTAACGGCTCCGATGGTTCGCGTATCTACGATCAGGAACTGAAACTCCAGCAGGAGATCAACGACAAGTTGATTAAACAGAGTGGTACGGAGAATCAGTACGTGTTGCACCAGGAGATGGGCAAGTGGATGACTGACAACGTTACCGTCGTCCGTTACAACGAGAAGCTCAAAGCGACTGACAACAAGTTGCTGGAGTTGATGGATCGCTACAAGCAGATCTCGATCAACGATTCGAACCTTTGGGCAACGATGGCGCTACCGCACGCGCGTCATCTCGCCAACATGCTCGAACTCGCGCGCGTGATCACACTCGGCGCGCTGAATCGCAACGAATCGCGCGGTGCGCACTTCAAACCCGAATTCCCCGAGCGAGACGACGAGAACTTTATGAAGACTACGATCGCGGAGTATTCAGGCGAGGGTCCGGTCTTTTCGTACGAATCAATTGATGTTTCACTGATTGCACCGCGAAAGCGCGACTACAGCAAAGGCAAGAAGGCTTAGATAAATGTCAGCACAGCCAAGATCAACGACTCCACCAAAGACAGTCGAGATTCACATCAGGCGTCGCGCGAATCCTGACGCGCCGCAGTACTGGGAACAGTTTGAGATTCCCTATCGACCGAATCTCAACGTCATCTCGTGTTTGATGGAGATCCAGAAGAATCCCGTGAACAAAGCGGGCGCGCGCACCACGCCGCCGGTCTGGCACATGAACTGTCTGGAACAGGTCTGCGGCATCTGCACGATGATCATCAACGGCCGCGCGCGACAGTCGTGTTCCGCACTGATCGACAAGCTGGAACAGCCGATCCGGCTGGAACCGATGTCGAAGTTTCAGAACATTCGAGATCTCATCGTAGATCGTTCACCGATGTTCGATCACCTGCGTCGTGTTCACGCGTGGATCGAGATGGACGGCACGTACGACCTGGGGCCAGGACCACGAATGGACCAGGATGACGTGCAGGAGCGCTACGCGTACTCGCGCTGTATGACTTGTGGGTGTTGTTTGGAAGCGTGTCCGCAATACGAGGGCAACAACTACATCGGACCGCAGGCAATCGCTCAGGTGCGACTATTCAACATGCACCCGACAGGCAAGATGAACCGTGAAGAGCGGATCGAAGCGATCATGGGTGAGGACGGCATCACCAACTGCGGCAACGCGCAGAATTGCGTAAAAGCCTGCCCGATGAACATCCCGCTCACCCGCGCGATCTACGAGGAAAACCGCGAAACCGTGATCCACGGATTATTCGGATGGTTGAAAGGCTGATCCGCGCAGATCCGGATTAACAATCCGTAAAATCCGCGGCTAGATTCCGAGCACGTTGACGAGCTCCTGCACCGCGGATGCGCTCTTCTGCAACGCGATCCTCTCTTCCGCAGTCAAGTTGATCTCGATGATCTGCTCCAACCCGCGCGCGCCCAGTTTGCACGGCACGCCGACGTAAAGCCCGTTGATCCCGTACTCACCTTCGAGATACGCCGCGCACGGAAGAATCTTCTTCTTGTCCTTCAAGATCGACTCCGTCATCTCCACTGCCGCCGCTGACGGCGCGTAGTAAGCCGATCCCGTTTTCAACAGAGCCACGATCTCAGCACCGCCGTTCGCCGTGCGCTTGACGATCGCATCGACCTGCTCTTTTGGCAGCAACTCCGTAATCGGAATACCGGCGCAAGTGGAATAGCGCGGCAACGGCACCATCGTGTCGCCATGTCCACCCAAAACAAACGCCGTCACGTTCTCAACCGAAACATCCAGCGCCTCCGCAAGGAAACAACGCATGCGCGCGGAGTCGAGCACGCCTGCCATTCCGATGACGCGATGTTTCGGGAACCCCGATCGTTTCAACGCTACCTGACACATCGCATCGAGCGGATTCGAGACGATGATCAGGATCGTGTTTGGCGAGCGCCGCACGACTTCGTCCACGACGTTCGAAACGATGCCTGCGTTAGTCTTTAACAGATCGTCGCGGCTCATGCCGGGCTTGCGGGCCAGTCCAGCAGTGATGATCACCACGTCGGAGTTGTCAGTGTCGTCGTACGTGTTCGCGCCCGTCATGCGAACGTCGAAACCTTCTACGGGTGCTGCTTCTGCGAGGTCCAAAGCCTTGCCCTGCGGCACTCCTTCCACGATATCGACCAGGACCACATCTCCGAGTTCCTTGGCCGCGAGCCAATGTGCCGCAGTGGCGCCGACATTGCCTGCGCCCACAACCGTAATCTTCTTTCGCGCACCCATTTGCTTTAATTCCTTTGATTAAGATGTAGGATTTGAAACGCGCGAGTTTACAAGTGCGTGTGAGAGGGTGTCAAATCAACGTATGAGCGACATTGATCTCGACAACCCTTTTCCCGAGCCGGTGGAAATCGAGATCACCGACGTGTTTGATCTACATACCATTCCTCCGCGCGACGTGAAAGCCGTCGTCGAAGAGTATCTGCGGTTGGCGCATGAAAAGGGATTCAGGTGCCTTAGAATAATCCACGGCAAGGGCATCGGCGTGCAACGCGAGATGGTCCGTTCAATCCTCGCCCGCACACCCTTCGTTTCCGACTGGACCGACGCCCCACCGGGCGCCGGCGGGCTCGGCGCCACAATCGTGACACTCACAGTTGGTCCATCGCTGCGAGACTGATGCTACACTAAACACAATGACACGTAAGAGCTCGGTAATCATGTTTGTGCTGCTGTGGACTCTCATATTCGTGTACCACGTCGCGTTTGGTTTCTACCAGTTCCACGGTTTGGAAACTCTGCCAGAGCTCGACTTTATTTACCAGGCAGCTTTTGTGTGTGGTCTTGTTTGGTGGTTGAGAGCTGAGGAAAGACGCTCTGCTGTCACGCCAGTGTATTGCCAGGGCATGTTGTTCGGTATTGGCTGGCTAATCATCATCCCTTATCACCTGCTCAAAACTCGGGGTGTACGAGGGTTGATTCCGTTGCTGGCGTTGCTCCTGAGTCCTGTTGCAGGTCGGATAGTTTCGATGTTTGTTTATCTGACGCTTCCCAACTAAGTTATGCGTCCGGCGACCGTTGATAGGTGATCGTCATCTGCCGGTAAGAGTTTATAAATTGCGGTCTGTCGCTATCGACGAGCATGCGGCAAATGAGAATGAGCCCGATCGTTCCGGCTGCTAAAGTCACCGTGAAAATCAGTAGTAGCCACAGCCTTACCAGCGATTCGTACAGTTCTTCCTTGTCACTCACGACAACACCTCCAGCTAAATTACGCCTACTAGAGGTGAAGTGGCTGAAAAGTTCAGCTTATTACCGGCGAGCTAAAAAGTTTTTATTCGTGAATTGGTGCCTCAACCAACACTTCAATCATATTTGTAGGGGCGGCACTCCGTGGCCGCCCGTCTCACGAACAATCTTTGTTATAAAGCACGGGCGGCCACGGAGTG
>JAICQI010000349.1 GCA_025937955.1 Pyrinomonadaceae bacterium | reverse complement strand
TGGCACGTTCAAGACCTCGTTTACGCGACAACATAACGACGATCGTCTTGATGAAGTAATAAGAGACTTGCAAAATCAAGGCGCCAGGATAATTGATGTCGAGACCGAACGAGCGACACTGCTTGATGTGCTGGAACGATATGAAGCCGCGGATGAACGCGGATAAAAAGCACGGATTAAGATGAACAGTATCAGACTACTCCCGAGACGCATCTTCGCCTTCGTGGCGCGTGACTTTCGTCTGTTCGTGAGTTATCGAATGCAGTTCTTTCTGCGCATCATCTCGATCCTTGCAGTAGTGACTACGCTGTTTTTTATCTCCAAAATTTTTGCCGGGTTTACCGATCCGCAGTTCTCGCAGTGGCGCGATCCGCTGGCGTCGTGGCTCACCGGTCTGGCAGTGCTCAACTATTTCATGACCGGTTTTTCGAGTCTCGCCAATTCTATCCGGCAGGAACAGATGCAGGGCACACTCGAGAGCGTGCTGCTGACGCCGATAAATCTACCGACAGTAATCGTTTCGAGCTCTGCCTGGGATTTTCTCGAGACGACGTTCTTCTCGTTTCTCTATCTCTTTTTCGGACGCGTGTTCTTCGGCGTAGAGTATCGCGGCAGTTTTTTCCTGGCAGTGGCGTTTCTCTTACTCACGACGGTCGTGCTCGCCTGCCTGGGCATACTCTCGGCAAGCTTCGCAATGGTATTCAAGCGCGGCGATCCGTTCGGCATCTTTCTCGGCGCCGGCTCCGCATTATTTTCCGGAGTATTTTTCCCGACGCAACTACTCAAGACCTACGCTGGACCAAAACTCGGCAGCATCTCGCTCATCCTACCTACTACTCACGGTTTGCAAGGCATCAGGCAGGTACTGATCGAGGGTCACGGGCTGGCGGAAGTGACGCAACCTTTGTTAACTCTGCTCGGATTTCTCATCGTGCTGCTTCCCTTCTCGCTTTGGGTCTTTGGGCGAGCAGTGAGACGCGCAAATCGCGAGGGGAGACTGATCCAGTACTGATATGCTACCATCGCGTCCGATGGCTCTCGGCGTCGCAGAAAGCATTCTCGATCTCATAGGCCAGACTCCTCTTCTTCACCTGTCTCGATTTGCACAGCCACCGGTCGCTGACATTTACGCAAAGCTCGAATGGATGAACCCTGGCGGGTCTGTGAAAGATCGCGCGGCGTTGGGGATGATTGTTGACGCCGAAGAAAGAGGTCTACTCACGCCCGGCGCGACGATCATCGAGCCGACCGCCGGCAATACCGGCATCGGCCTCGCGCTGGTGGGAGTTGCGCGGGGCTACCGTGTTATTCTCTGCGTCCCAAAGGGTTTTGCAGTTGAAAAAATGAAGCTCATCGAAGCTCTCGGCGGCGAGATCGAATACGTGCCGCACGAGGCCGGCATGCAGGGCGCAATCGACCGTTGCTTCGAGCTCGCGGGCGCCATCGAAGACAGCTTCGTGCCGCAGCAATTTGAGAATAATGCGAACCCGTGTTTTCATGAACTAACCACGGCGCGCGAGATCATCGAACAAATGGATGGCCAGATCGATGCGATCGTGATCGGGGCAGGAACTTCGGGAACGTTCTGCGGTGTTTCGAGAGCGGTGCGGGAACACAATCGCAACGTGCTCTGTGTTCTGGTCGAACCGGAAGGCTCGATCTACGGCGGCAAGCCGCCTGGACCAAAGAAGATCGAAGGCATCGGCCAACGCGATTTCATCCCGAAGATCTTCGACGCCTCGCTGGCCGACGAGATCCTGATGGTTCAGGACGAGGAAGTTTGCGCGGCGTTGAAGAAGATTGCCAAACTTGAAGGGCTGCTTGGCGGCTGGTCGTCAGGCGCTGCTGCCGCTGCGTCATATAAGATCGCGCAACGCCTCGGCAGAGGAAAACGCGTAGTCACGATTTTTCCAGACGGCGCGGAGCGATATCGTAGTCAGGGAATTTTTGATGAGTAATAACAACCTGGGATTTGCAACGATAGCTATTCATACCGGATCGGAACCCGACGAGAGCACGGGCGCAGTAACAGTTCCAATCTATCAAACATCAACGTACGCGCAGGACGCGCTTGGTAAGAACAAAGGCTACGAGTACGCGCGCACTCAGAACCCGACGCGTTCCGCAGTCGAACGAAACCTCGCGGCTCTCGAGGGCGGGCGCTTCGGTTTTGCTTTCGCCTCCGGCATGGCGGCAATCGACGCAACCATGCGACTCGTGAAAGCCGGCGAACACGTCGTAGTTTCTGACAACACTTACGGCGGCACAGCACGTCTCTTCAATCGCATACTCACCAACTACAATATGGAATTTGATTATGTCGACACTTCAGACTCGCTGAACGTCGAAGCCGCGATCAAACCAAACACGAAGATGGTGTTTCTTGAAACGCCAACCAATCCCATAATGACCGTGACCGATCTCAAAGAAGTCAGCGAGATCGCGCATCGCGCCGGCGCCCGCGTCGTGTGCGACAACACTTTCATGTCGCCGTACCTGCAGCGCCCGCTCGAGTTTGGTTGCGATATCGTCGTGCACTCCACGACGAAGTATCTCAACGGCCACTCGGACGGTATCGGCGGCGCAGTAATTTTGAACGACGAAGAAGACGCAAACTGGATAGGCTTCGTGCAGAACAGTGCCGGAGCGATCCTTTCGCCGTTCGATTCGTGGCTCGTGTTGCGCGGGACGAAGACGCTCGCGCTGCGGATGGAACAGCACGACAAGACGGGCCGAGCGGTGGCAGCGTTTTTGGAAGAGCATCCGAAGGTGAAAAAGGTTTATTATCCCGGCTCAGCGTCGCATCCACAGCACGCCCTGGCCCGTCGCCAGCAACGCGGTTTCGGCGGCATGGTGTCGTTTGACGTAGGCTCGCTGGCGGCTGCGCGGACCGTGCTCGAGTCTGTTAAGCTCTGCACTTTGGCGGAAAGTCTGGGAGGTGTCGAAACGCTGATTTCGCACCCGGCAACGATGACTCACGCCTCGGTTGACGAAGCAAAACGCCAACGGCTCGGGATTACGGACGGTCTGGTGCGAATCTCTGTCGGAATCGAAGATACTGACGATATCATCGCCGATCTGGATCAGGCGCTGGACAGAATTTGAGCGGGATTTCCATTGATGACAGCAAAACTACAGAAGGGTTACAATCTCCCGTTCTCAGCCTTTATTAATCAGACTCCCTAATAAGCTCTCCATTTATGATCGTAGAGTTATACGCCAAATCAGACGTTGGCCGAGTTCGACGTGGCAATGAAGACAATTTCCTCGTTCTGGATCTTTCAACTGAACAAACCTGGACCGGCGCCGATGGCACAACCCCGCCCACAAACTTAACCCGATTCGATCTAGGCGATAAGGGACTGGTGCTGGTCGTCTCCGACGGCATGGGAGGGGCGCTCGCAGGCGACGTTGCGAGCCGGATGGCCGTCGATTCGGTCAGACAGATGCTGGTTGGCGAGGGCGACGCCTCCTGTGATCCGGAACTCGATCTCGTCGAGTGTTTGAAGAACGCCACGCATTACGCAAACACCGCCATTCATCTCAGGAGCCAGGAAGACTCGCGTTGCGCCGGCATGGGCGCCACATTCACCGGCGCGGCGGTCAGGGGCGACAGTCTTGATCTCGTTCAGGTCGGCGACAGTCGCGGTTACGTCATTCGCAAAGACCACATTCGACTGGCAACCAAAGATCAGTCGCTCGTGCAACAACTCGTCGACGTTGGTCAGATCAGTGAGTCGGAAGCCGAGACGCACATGTTTCGTAATGTGATCCTGCAAGCACTCGGCGCGCAGAGTGAAGTTCAGCCTGTTACGGGGCGGATTCGTTTGCGACAGGACGATCTCGTGTTGCTCTGTAGCGATGGTCTCTCGGGAAAACTACGCGCGGAAGATATTCAGCAGATCGTAAACACCAGCAAAAGCGATCTCGCGAAGGCATGTGAGAAGTTGATTGAGGAAGCGAACAATCGCGGTGGTGAGGACAACATCACCGTCGTACTCGCGCGTTTCCACGGCGACGATCTCGAAGAACCCGCCACCGACAGAATCACGATCGAGCTCCCACCGCTCGAAGAAGACAAGACACTCGACGACACTTACGAAGCCGACACCGAACCACACTAATTGAGCCGCAGATGAACGCAGATAAACGCAGATCAGATTTGCGTTAATCCGCGTTAATCTGCGGCTCAAATTTCTTCGTCAGGCTTCTGGCGCCAATCGGGTTCGCCGGTGCCGAGTCGCCTCACGTAGATCGACGCACCCTCGATGCGTTCCACGGAGACACGTTCGCCGGCTTCGAGAGGAGCTTCCCCGGGCGCGGGGTAGGCGGTCCAGGTTGAGCCAAATACTTTCACGGCACCCTCGTTCAATGCACCTTTACTCGACGACACCACAGTCCCGATCTTTCCCGGCATCGCATCAACGCCGCTGCGCAATGAGTCGCCGGTCCTTTCACGCGAAAAGTAGTTGATGAAAATCGTTCTCGAAGCCGCTGTGAGCGCCGTCGAGACTCCCGCGAAGATCAGAAACTGAATCACCAGACTGTCGACGCCGATGAATCCGGCAAAAGCCGCAGCGAGCGCACCGATTCCAAACCAGAGCAGCACAAAGCCAGACGTGAAGATCTCGGCGACAATCAGTATCGCTCCAAGGATGCACCAGAGAACCCAGAACCAGTCTGCCATCTCAACCTTTCGCGAGATTCTTCATCACAAACCAGATATTCGCAGGGCGCTCAGCCAGCCTGCGCATGAAGTAAGGATACCAGTGTTTTCCGTAAGGAACATAGATCCTCACGTTGAAACCATCCCGGGCGAGCTGATGCTGAAGGTCGCGGCGGATGCCGTAGAGCATCTGAAACTCGTACTTCTCCTTGCCGATTCCTTCGCGCGCGGCAAATTCGATCGTTGCATCGATCATCTTCGGATCGTGCGTGGCGATGCCATGATAAGTACCGCTGCTCAGTAACAGTTGCATCACCTTGATGTAGTTCGCGTCAACGTCTTTCTTTTCCGGAAACGCCACTTCCGGCGGTTCGTTATAAGCACCTTTGCAGATACGAATACGCGCGGGCAGTTTCACCAGCTCCTGCGCATCCGCCAGGGTTCTGTACAAGTACGACTGCAACACGATTCCGACCGTGTTCAACCCGAATTCAGCGCGCAGTCGTCTGAAGATATCGATCGTGACCTGCGTAACACTCGAATCTTCCATGTCTACTCTGACAAAGTTGCCGCGACGCTCAGCCTCAACCACGACTCTGCGCGCGTTTTGATAAGCCAGCTCCGGATCGAGACCGAGTCCAAACTGCGTCAGTTTTATCGAAACGTTTGAACGAATGCGTTGCTCGTCGATCTTCGCGAGGATGTCGAGATACTCGAGTACCTCCTGTTCCGCTTCAGCAGCGCTCCCGACCGACTCGTTCAAATGATCGAACGACGCCGTCGCGTTTTCGGAGTTGATCTGGCGAATGAAAGGAATGACTTCGTCGATATTCTCGCCGGCGACGAAGCGAGTGGTGAGTTTTTTGAAAAATCCAAAACTGGTAGCGAAATCCTTGAGGCCTTCCTGGCGGGACAGCCAAATCAGCGCGCTTCTGGTGATCATTTGTGGTCCGTCCCTGTGGTATCCTTGGCGGCGCCTTTCTCACCAACCAAGGAGGACTTTTTGCACGTCAGCAGCAGATTAAGGAACTTGCCTGGATGCGATTGAAGCTCGTAGTGATCGCTTCCCTGCTTGCGGCAGTTGTGGGCGCGGGTTCCTGCATCGCCCTTGTGCTCGGTGTCTTCTCCGTGAAGGCCTTGTCCAGCCCCGGCCTTTTAGTCACTACTACTCTTTTACTGCCCATCGCGGCAATCATCTTTGCGTCGATCTTTGTATACCGTCACACAGCACGCCGCCGCCGAATACAAGCATTACTCACCGTGGTCCTGGCAACGTTACTCACTCTTGCTCTCTTCATCGTTGCTTCGATCGTGAGCGCGCGTAGAAATCCATCCGAACCGGCGCAGCCTGCTGGACCACAGATCGCATCGTGACTTCAAGCAACGGTATTTAATCCAATCTCTTTTTGCACCGGCCGCAAAGCATCGATCACGAAACGAATGTGCTCGTCGATGTTTACACCCAACTCTTCGACGCCTTGCTTGATGTCGTCGCGATTCACCGAGCGTGCGAATGCTTTGTCCTTCAGCTTCTTTTTGACTGACGAGACTTCCATGTCGTCAAGACTGCGAGAAGGTCTAACGAGCGCACATGCTACGAGAAAACCACAGAGCGCATCGGTGGCAAAGAGTGCGCGAGCCATGTCTGTATCGCGGGGCACGCCTGTGTAGGTCGCGTGGCCCATGATGGCTCGGATGATTCGATCGGAGTAGCCGCGGCCGCAGAGGATGTTAGCGCCGGTAAATGGATGCTGATCGGCGGACGGAAACATCTCGTAGTCA
>JAICQI010000181.1 GCA_025937955.1 Pyrinomonadaceae bacterium | reverse complement strand
ATACTGCGCAAAAGTACTTAAACGAGGGGCTTCGCATCGCAAGGCAAGTCGACAATCCGGCTCTCTCAGCGGTCATCCTCAACAATTTGGGAAATGCGCTAACGGTGCAAAAAAATATAGCGAAGCCGTCCTTACCTACGGGCAAGCTGTGACTTTGGCAGACACCACCAATAATCCCTCTTTGGCTGCACGGGCACTGACGAATGCGACAGCCGCATCCATGCACAACGGACAATACAAGGAAGCCAAAGCGTTGCTCGATAAGGCGCGAGATCGGGTTCGGGCGTTGGAAACGTCGCACGACAAGACAGCGGGCTTAATCAATATCGGTCTGGTCTACTCCGACCTGCGCTCAAATCTCACTGATGCCAAAGATTCTCTTTTTCTGGCTGCATTTCAGTCCTTTAGTGAAGCGGCCACTGTGGCGGAAAATATCGGAGACCGCCGGGGGTCCTCATACGCTTGGGGCCATCTCGGCAAATTGTACGATGAAGAACATCGGTACCAAGAGGCTTTGCAGGTGACCCGTAGAGCTACCTTCGCAGCGCAGCAAATAAACGCTCCTGAATCTCTTTATCGCTGGGAGTGGCAGACGGGACGCCTGCTCAGGAAAACCGGAACAATCGAGGACGCAATTGGCTCTTATCGCCGTGCCGTCCGGACGCTTCAGTCCATTCGGGCCGAACTGTCGGTCAGCTATGGAGCCCCGCAAGGTTCGTTCCGTGAAACCATGGGGCCGCTCTACTTTGAGCTGGTGGATCTGCTGCTGCAACGCGCAGCGTCGCTGCAGGACCGTGACCAGGCGGCGCCGTACCTCATTGAAGCGCGCGAGGCCGTCGAATTGTTTAAGGCGGCCGAACTGCGGGATTACTTCCGTGACGACTGCGTGGATACTGCCCTGGCGAAGATCACCACGCTCGACGTTGTGGCGCAGACAGCGGTTGTTATCTATCCGATTGTCCTGGCCGACCGAACCGAGTTGCTGGTCAGCTTGCCGAATGGGCTCAAGCGGCTGTTGATTCCCGTGAGGGCGGAGACTCTGACAGAAGAGGTGCGGCAATTGCGGCGTAAGCTGGAGAAACGTACAACGAGAGAGTATCTTCCTCATGCTCAAAAACTCTATGATTGGCTGATTCGCCCCTTGGAGCCGGACTTATCAGCTTTTCCCATTGATACTCTGGTGTTCGTTCCGGACGGAGCACTCCGGACCATTCCGATGGCAGCCCTACACGACGGCAAGCAATTTCTCGTGGCTAAATACGCCCTAGGGACAACCCCCAGCTTAAATCTGACTGATCCTCGCCCGATCAAACGGGAGAACATGAATGTTCTGGCCGTTGGCGTAACCGAAGCTGTGCAAGGTTTCCCCGCTTTGCCCAATGTCTCAGACGAGCTTAAAGGCCTTCACGTGCTCTTCGGAAGCACAACGCTCGTGGACCGAGAGTTTCTCGCTTCGAATCTGGAAAAGAAGTTGAAGGATGAGCATTTCACGATTGTTCACGTCGCCTCGCACGGGGAGTTTGGAAACGAAGTTGACAAGACGTTCCTCCTCACTTTTGACGAGAAGCTGTCGTTGGACCGCCTCCATCATATGGTGGGAGTCTTTAGGTTCCGTGATGATCCGTTGGAGCTACTTACTCTGAGCGCCTGCGACACGGCCGCTGGCGACGATCGGGCCGCATTGGGCCTGGCAGGCATGGCGATCAAGGCGGGAGCCAGAAGTGCGCTCGCTACGCTGTGGAATATTAACGATGAAGCATCCGTGGACCTGGTCATGGAGTTTTATCGGGGGCTCAAGGATTCAACGACCTCCAGGGCAATCGCGCTTCAGCGCGCGCAGAAAACGATGCTCAGTAACCCGCGGTACGAACATCCGGGCTTCTGGTCTCCCTTCTTGTTGATTAATAACTGGCTGTAAATCGGCTTGTCTGCCGTGAGCTCAGCACATAAATTTTTGCGATCACCGCCGGCCGCCGCCATCCTGATCGGTCTCCTATTTTCACTGGGGATTGTGGGTCTGCGCAGTCTCGGTATGCTCGAATCGCTCGAGCTTGCGGCATACGACCTCTGCATTAGATTACGTCCCGATGTTTCCGAGCCAGACCCGCGAATTGTTCTTGTCACTGTCACCGAGGATGATATTCGAAAGCAGGGCCGCTGGCCGCTGACGGACGATGTTCTTGCTCAGGCGTTAGAGATCCTCAGCCAGTCTCATCCGCGCGCGATCGGCGTGGATATATATCGGGACATCCCGGTCCCGCCCGGACACGACAGGCTCAATGCAATCTTAACCAGCAATCGCCGCATCATCGTAACGACGAAATTTGCCGATGATCCGGCAAGCGCCATACC
This sequence comes from Pyrinomonadaceae bacterium, assembly GCA_025937955.1. Taxonomy (GTDB): domain Bacteria; phylum Acidobacteriota; class Blastocatellia; order Pyrinomonadales; family Pyrinomonadaceae; genus PSRF01. Next base: position 7,061 of record JAICQI010000181.1, on the reverse strand, counting down.
GCCTCCCCCCGTATTGAAGGGCACCGAGCAGGTGGGCTTCAATGACATCCCGATCGATGCGGATGGGATTGTCCGTCGCGGCTTGCTTCTTATGGATGACGGAAAGCAAACTCTCTATTCTTTCTCTTTGCGCCAGGCGCTGCTTTATTTGCAAGCGGAAGGAACTACGCCACAACCGGACCCATCGAATCCGGAACACATGCGACTCGGTCGAACCACCTTTCATCCCTTCGAAAGCAATGACGGGGCATATGTCGGCGCTGATGCAGGGGGGTACCAGATCTTGCTCGATTTCAAAGGTGTGCGAGCACCCCTACGATCGTTTACGCTTACTGCACTAGTTTCCGGCGAGGTCCCCGCCGCAGTCATAAAGGACAGAGTTGTACTCATAGGAGTCAACACCGAGAGCGTCAAAGACTTTTTTTATACGCCCCACAGCCGAGGCCTGCGGGGCCAGGCCATTTCGGGAGTGGAATTGCACGCTCAAGTTGTAAGTCAGTACCTAAGAGGGGCTCTTGAAGGGCACAGGCAAGTTAGAACCACCACTGATGGCCAAGAGATGGGCTGGATCCTCCTGTGGGGCATTATGGGCGGTGCCTTAGGTCTCGGGGTGCGCTCACCATTGAGGTTTTTGATGTTGGGTGGGAGCGGTCTATTGATCTTGATTTTTGCCGCCTACGTCGCGTTTTTGAGCGACTGGTGGATTCCTTCGGTACCTCCTGCGTTTGCCTCGCTCGGCTCCGCGGCCCTCGTCACCACCTATATGTTGAACCAGGAAAAAAAAGAGCGGGCGCTCCTAATGCAATTATTCTCGCGGCATGTTTCGACGGAAGTTGCCGAGGCAATCTGGCAAGAGCGGGATCAGTTTATGGACGGAGGCCGGCCAAGGTCTCAAAAGTTCACCGTAACTGTGCTCTTTACAGACCTAAGTGGGTTTACTTCAGTATCAGAAAAAATCGATCCTCAGGCGCTGCTCGATTGGCTGAACATTTATATGGAAGCCATGGCTCAATTGGTGATGGAACATGGAGGCGTCGTGGATGATTACTTTGGCGACGCAATCAAGGCTGATTTCGGAGTGCCGGTGCCTCGAGTCACCCAAGCCGAAATAGCACAGGACGCGGTAGCTGCGGTGAATTGTGCGTTGGCCATGGAAAGAGAGCTGAAACGTCTCAATTCTAGCTGGCAGCAGCAAGATCTCGCCACCGTAGAGATGCGTATCGGCATTTTCACCGGCCCTGTGGTAGCCGGTAGTCTGGGAAGTGCGCAACGATTGAAGTACACCACGGTGGGTGATACGGTCAACGTCGCAGCGAGGCTCGAGAGCTTCGAGAAGGATCTGATCGACCCCGATTTAGCATATAGCCCGTGCCGCATCCTCGTTGGTGAAACAACGCTGCGCCATCTTGATCATCAATTCGTAACGAAAAGGGTTGGTGAGGCGAATCTAAAAGGTAAAGATGAGAAGGTAACGATCTATCGCGTCATCGGTCGAGTAGAAAATGGCTAGCGGAACTACAATCTGTAGATTTTAGTTGTGAACGAAGTTGAAGATCGCGTAACTAGTTGATCCGTTCTACCTATGGTTTTGTGAAATGATTCGCAAGCTACCGAAACAAGTCTGATGTTTTCTATCGACGTGCGGACTGCTTCAGTAAGTTTATAAACGCGTCTCCGATCATTAAGGAGGAAAGAAAATGGATTATACAAAGAGTATAGTTGGATTTTCTGTCGCGATGTTTATTTTTGCGGGACTGTCTTCCTTTTTTGTGGCAGATGCGGCTGACGCTCCCGTCTACAAGCCACCGACGCGTGGGGCCCCAGGGGGACGGGTTGGAGGCGGTACACGCGGAACCCAACGTGATGTTTTTGTTCTCTCCGTCCTGGCGCCGGATCACAGTGGCTTCACTACCAGCGAACAGCCTTCTCTTTACTGGTACATTTCTGCACCGACTTCGCTTCCGGTGGAGCTTACCGTGATGGATCCACAGGGTGTTCAGCCCATCCTGGAAACTCGCCTTTCATCCGCCGTCAATGCTGGCGTGCAACGGGTCCGGCTGGCTGACTACAATGTGCGTCTCTCGCCGGGAGCGGCATATCGATGGTTTGTTGCGGTTGTCCCGGACGCTGATCGTCGCTCCAAAGATATACTGGCCGGTGGCGCTATCGAGCGGGTCGAGACACCGGAAGAGCTAAAGGCAAAGCTCGCTCAAACAGCGAAGAAAGAAGCGCCTTTCGTCTACGCCGAAGCTGGTATCTGGTACGATGCGCTGGGAGCGATCTCCGATCTCATCGAGGCCGCGCCCCAGGATCAGGAGCTACAGAAGCAGCGGGCTGCGATGCTGGCACAGGTGGGTTTACCGACAATCACTGAGTAATGAATCATAAAACCGTGGTAAGTGGCTGGTGACTAAACGCCAGCCACTGTCACTCCCCTAAAATACTCCGAGAACAAACTGCAAGTGAATTCCATTATCTTGGAGCGAACCTCCCGGTTTGTCGACCTTCCTCAGGCGATGGCCCCAATAGAGTTCGAACTGAGGCCGGATAACAACCGGCGATGAGGTCGTAAGCCCCCAGCGTACGCCAACGCCGACACTGGAAATGTCTTGAGGATCAGGAGTATTCCGCTGCCGGTTCCATCCCCTGCCGAAATCGACAAAAGGTGCTAGCTCGAGGAAATCCGCCCAGAAGACATTTTGAATCAGTGGCACGCGAGTCTCCAGTGAAGTTATAATCGCCCTGTCTCTCAACATGGTGTTCTCTCGATACCCCCGAACGCTATACCGGCCACCTACAGAGATCTGTTCCAAAGACAGAAGGGGATCATCCGAGAGCTGGACATCGGTTCGAAAGATCGAATAGCTGTTCAGGATACCGAGGCGGCGGACCCACTGAAATTGTCCTAACCACGCAAAAAATTTCCCATCCGGCAAGCCCTGACTGTTGATCGTCGCGTCCAGCGCATCGACCCCGAAAGAAAATCGCGACCGTGCTGCGACTACTTGATTCTGGGTGCGATGAACGAATTCTTGCCCCAATCGCAGCGCAGTGACGATTGACCGGCCGTTTCGTGCCCCAGGCTCCAAGGAGAACCGCTCTCCCAACAACAAAGTCTCGTGTGAAAGTCTCTCACCTGTAAACTCAAGGGCAACTTCACTGTTCAGGGTGCGATAGACGGGTTGTCTAAAGGCAATGGTATAGATATGCGATTTGCTATCGATATCGATATCCTCGAACGGTTCTTCGACAACCGCGAAGGTATTTCTACGGTACTGCAAGCTCGCGGTCGTATCATAAGCAGTAAACGGGAACGAGTACTTGAAATCGAGCAACGGATCTAATCCCCTCGATCTGCCATACTGCGCCGTCGCCACGTCACCGTTGCCTGTTAGGTTCTGGTGCTCCAGGATTACGATACCCCGGTCATCTCCGACCGAGGGTGACTGATAATTATTGTACACAACGGATAACTTGTACGGCGTTCTCTCCTCGACACGGACATCCAAAATGCCCTCTCCGCGCCCGAGTCCCGGTTTGAGCTCCGCGTTCAGCCGCTGGATACGCTGGTCCTCGAGCATGAGCTGCAACCGCCGCTGCAAAGCATTGATGTTGAGAGGAGGTCCGGCGTCGAGGTTAAATCGCTTCTGAAAATAATTGGAGCGAAACCACCGGTTTCCGTCTACTTCGACGCCCGTTAAGCCACCCTCGACAATCTGAAACGTAATCACATTGTCAGTCACAGTCTGGTCCGGGAGGATCGCGCCGGAATTGACATAACCGTTGTTGACGTAGAGAAGCGTCAGAGCGACTCGAAGCGCCTCCAGGTCCTCGGACGTGAGTTCACGGTTTAAATATGGGGCGGTAACTTTAGCCAGCTCTTCCGCAGTAAAGACCGTAGAGCCGGTTACTCTGATCTCGCGGACAAACACGCGCAGGCCTGGAATCGGCTCGACCCTCGGAGCGAGGGGAGGAGGTGGTAGCAACGTTCCTGGTCGCGGAAGCTCAGGTTGAATCTCCTTTTGCAGCGGCGGAGCTTCCCCAGCGCGTCCGGTCGGATCAACGGGAGTGGGAGTGGCGGCAGGAAGAATTTGGACGTCGGCCAATGAGAAGAAAAAAACAATCAGCAACAGCGCATGAGCAGACGAGCAGAGCACCTATTTTACCTACCTCGGATTATCGCTATATCTGCCGAAACAAAGATGTCGGTAAAGCCAATAGCCAATAGAGCCGAAGATGTCAAAAGTTTTCGCGTCGTAGCGCCACTGGTTCGGTAAAAACTAGACTAGTATCAGCCCAACACGCTGGACTCCTCCGGACGAAGTCTGCAAAACTGTCGGTCTTGCTACTTCCGCCTATCAAGAACAGTTAACATTCGGGAGCAAGCTATACCGGTTCGAAGGTCGGTCGCTTGAGCCAAGAAGACTCAGGCCCATGGGCGAAGAGAAACTCGTTGCGCTGCCGATAGTAGCGGGAGTGTGCGATTTACTTGCCAGATACGGAGGGCTTGGCAGCAAGCCACCGGGTTGCTGTGGCAGACCGTCACGCCCACTCAGTACCAGACTGCTGGCTTTTCCTCCGGCAAACCGGGCCGCACACGCTGCGCGGAGCAACTCCGTGGCTTGAAGCGGCGCCTCCGGCAATGGCGCCACCGTACCGCTCACATCGGTAACCGTCGCTTCGATATTGATCGTTCCCGGAGTGCTTAGAGCCGAGGAAGCTTCCACAATGCCCGCGAGCGACGTCGGCTGTGTCCCTCCGCTATTTACCAAAAAAACATCCGCCACTATATTGATGTTTCCTCCCGGCCCGCCAAAGGCGTTCGCAAGAATCTGGCTGTTGTTCAGGATCAGGAACTCCGGATCGATATTGATATTGCCGCCGCCGCCGACACCGCTTTCCACCGACGTGGTGATCCGGGAATCGGTCATCTGAATCATATGCGGTGCGTTGAGAGTGATATTACCACCATCAGAGGTGACTGCCCGCGTCGAGACGCTGCCGTTGTTCATGACTATCTGATCGCCCGCTGTGATGGTGATGTTGCCGGTAAGGCCACTGCCAGAGAACTGCTGCCCTGCGAGAGTTCCTCCACTATCGGCACTCACGATTCCGCCATTTTGTATGGTCACCTCTTTTCCACCGGCTAGAAGGATGCTCCCGCCGTCACCGTCACCAAACGTGGTTGTTGATACGGCCCCACCGGAGATCGATATCGCGTCGCTGGCCATTAGGCTTATCTCACCGGCATCGCCTGCACCAACTGTTGGCTGCCCTGTTGCTATATTTACCCGGCCGCTCGTGCTGCTGATGCTTGCGCCGTCATTCAGAAACAATGAGCCTACGTTCGCATTGACTTGGCCGGCATTACCGTCCCAGCCGGTAGAGCTCTCTATTAGCGCACCGGCGTTAGCAGTCAACGCTGAGGCGGCTATCGATACGGTACCCCCTATTCCTGGCGTGAAGTCGGTGACAGGCACCAAGCGATTGCCGGCCGAATCTGTCATTGCATTGAGCCGGGCAAGCACCTGCAGGATATCGCCTGGGCCCGGTGCTATCCCCAGCCGCGTACGCAGCGCGGCATAGTTGAAAGAAGCGACCGGGACACCGAAGAACGCGGCGAATCGTTGCGCAAACCCGTTGTACTGGCTGTCGGGCGCTTGGAACGTTGTGCTCTGGATACGGCTATTTGTGCCGTTCAAATTAACACCACCATTAGCGGTAATATTTATCGTTCCCGCGTTGCCAGAGCCGAACGTTGCGGCGGTTACGCGAAAGCCATCCTGTATGCTGACCTGACCACTGGCATTCACTGTGATATCGCCCGAAGTACCAGCGAGTAAGCTCTGTGCAGCGAGCGCGCCTGGTTGGCCGCTAAAGAGTGCATCGCCAACGTTGAGAGTTATTTTTGAACTGGCGCCCAAAGCAAAGCTGTCAGAAGTAATTTGTGCGCCGCCGGCAACGATTAACTTGTCAATCGCGTTGATGGTAATCGGGCCGCTGTCGGCCAACGTAAAGTCGCTGCGAAACGGTGCGTTAGGTGTTCCATAAATTGGGTGGAAGTCGCTGTTTGAGAATATCCCCGTGACAGCCGAAGTGGAGTCTCCCGACAGGCTCACCGTTCTGCTATTCACATTTACTGGAGTCCCGGCTCCGGCGAACCGGTTTAGCGCGCCGATCGACGACCTGCCCTCCACCGTAACAGTGTCTGCATTGATCTCAATTTTCCCGGGCGCACCCGGCCCATCCCTTGTCGCCCGTATGCTTGCTTGCGCTCCCCGCATCGATAAAGAGTTAGTATCGATAAGAATACTGGGTACGTCGCCCCCAATTATCCCGGTCGGCCCACCCGGCACACCTGCAAATGTCCGAATACCAGGGTCAACGATCCCGCCCGGTCGAGTGAACCCGTCGATTCTCACTTCATCCGAAACTTGAATATTCACTTGGCCACCGTCTGGGGGAGGAACCGTTGGACCGCGGTTGCGCGCGAAGCCAGGAGCCAATGCCGAGTCAGTCATGAGAAGGCGACCGCTACGTACAAAGATTTCGCGGCCATCGACGACGCTGCCGGACATAGTCACGTCTCCGAGCTTTGCCAAACCGCTGGTACCGATTGGATTGAGCGTCACTTCGCCGGGTGAGGCGACGCTGACCAGGTTGACGGTACCACCAGGGACCAAGACAAGCGGGACGAACGCGGAGTTTGGAGGCGGGGATCCACTGGGAGGCGCTATATTTAGTGGCCCGCCCACCAACGAAATGGTTTCGCCCGTCGGCACTTGGAGCAGGCTCGTAAATTGCCTCGCGGCGGGGTTAGGGTTAGAGACGTTTAAGACACCGGTTTGCACGTTAATCGGGGCAGGAGTAGCCGTGAGGAAGCCGAAGGCCGCCGGCGCGGCTACCGTGAGCAACGCATCGGCACCTGAGGGCACGGCGTTGAAGCGGCTACCGTCAGCAAGGCCAATGTAATCGGCTGTCGTCGCGTGAAACGATCCGGCAACGTTGAGCTGAGCAGTCGGTCCGAACAGAATGCCGGCAGGGTTCATCAAGAACAGATT
>JAICQI010000593.1 GCA_025937955.1 Pyrinomonadaceae bacterium | reverse complement strand
TGTCTGAGGGAAAGAAACCAGAGGACGCAGAGAAGGCCCTACTCGCCGAGATCAAGAAGTTGCAGGATGCACCGGTTCCCGCGGCGGAGTTGGAGAAAGCAAAGAACCAGCTCATCACAAACCAACTGCGTGAGCGTGAGACCAGCAACGGAAAAGCTCTCGCCCTGGGAGAAGCGGCGGTACTGCTCGGCGATCCGGCGCGAGTGAATACCGACCTCGCGCGCCTGCAAGCAGTGACTGCGGCGGACGTGCAACGCGTGATGAAGAAGTATTTCACTAATGAGAATCGTTTCGTTTTGTACTACTTGCCGGAAGCGTCGAAGCCGAAGGAGGGCCAATAATCATGCGTAGCCTGACCCTCTTAATCGTTTGCCTTATCTGCGTCGTCTGCGTTAACGCTCAAACACCGCAAGCAACACCTCCACCTCCGGCGCCGCCACGCTCAGGCAAGTTTCCGACGCCGGTTGAGCAAACACTTCCAAACGGTCTGCGTGTGATCGTGATCGAGCGACATGAGACTCCGCTGATCACAGCGCAACTGCTGATCAAGAACGGCGGTGAAGTCGATCCACCTGAGTTGGCCGGACTAGCCGACATGACTGCCAACCTGCTCACGAAAGGAACGCAGAGCCGCGACGCGACGAAGATCGCGCAAGAGGTCGAGAGTCTTGGCGGATCACTCGAGGCAGGGGCACGTTGGGATGCTTCGACTGCCACGGTCGGTGTGATGTCGTCGAAGATTCAACAGGCGATGGAGATTCTTGCTGACGTGGTGCGACGTCCGACGTTCAAGAGTGAAGAAGTCGAACGATTGCGTCAACAGAACCTCGACAACTTCACGCTCGCGCTTGGTGATCCGGGATCTATCGCACGTTTTGTGGCTGCACGGGTCGTGTTTGGCGACAGTCCTTACGGTCACCCTGTAAGTGGGACGGCGGAATCGCTCACGCGCATCACCGCCGCCGACATCGCGAAGATGCATTCGCGGTATTACCGTCCGGACAACGCGATTCTCGTGATCGGCGGGGACATCAATGGCAAAGATGGTCTCGCGCTCGCTACGAAATACTTCGGCGACTGGCAGAAGCCGACTACTCCACTGCCTACAATTAGCGCTGCGATGGATGCTGCCGCTGCACCTAAAACCGGGCGCGTGGTTGTGATCGATAAGCCGGATGCCGGACAGGCCGCGGTTTATCTTGCGCGCACCGGCATCAATCGCAAGGATCCTGATTACTTCCGTGGCATCGTTTCAAACTCGGTGTTGAGTGGTTATTCGGGACGTTTGAATCAGGAGATTCGCATCAAGCGAGGCTTGAGTTATGGCGCGGGCAGTGCGCTCGAGTCGCGTCGCGATGTGGGGCCGTTCTTAGCGTCGGCGCAGACGAAGAATGAATCGGGCGCGATTGTGGCTGATCTGTTGTTGGGTGAGATTAGTCGTTTGTCTTTAGCGCCGCCGGCTGACGCGGAGTTGACGCCACGCAAAGCGGTGTTGATTGGAAACTTCTCGCGCAATCTTGAAACGGCGGGTGGCCTGGTGGGCCAGGTTGGTTCGCTCGCGCTCTACGGCATGGGGCTCGACGAGATTAATCGTTATATAAACAACGTGCAGGCAGTGAACACGGCGGACATTCAGAAGTTTGCCGGTACGAGGTTGGATGCGAAGACGGCGAACATTATCATCGTCGGGAATGCAAAGGCGTTTCTGCCTGAGTTGCAGAAGAAGTATCCGAACGTGGAAGTTATTCCCGTGACGGATTTGGATCTGAATACCGCTCTCTTACGAAAAAAGCAGGGAGCCGCGGATTAAACACGGATATGAGCAGATTTACTCTTTTGTTGGTGTTGCTTGTTGTTGCGGGTACTGCGCAGGCGCAGCAGACGGCGATAGATGATGTTGATGCGCGCTCGGACCCGAAGGATTTTGCAAAACAACTTGGCAGTACTGATCCACTCGTTAGGCAGCGAGGTGCGGAAGCGCTGGCGCGACTTGCGGCTAACGATCAGCGCAAGCTTGTTGAAGGTTATCAGCTTCAGGAGAAGAATAAAGAAGTTCGTCTGGCGCTCGAGTGGGCGCTGTATCGCATGGGCCGATCGGAGATGTTGTTTCGTATCGTTGACGAGCTCGATTCCGGGCGGCAGGAACAGGCGATTGGTTATTTGTCGGAGTTGGAAAGTCCAGGCGAGCTTTATCCGTTTCTGAAGAGAAACAACAACGCACCGCGAATTAACGCCGGTCTGCTGAAAGCGCTCGCGCGTATCGGGGACGCGCAGACTCTGGAACTGATCAAACCTTTTCGCGAGTCACATCAACCGTACGTCGCCGAAGCCGCCGAGATCGCGCACGACGAGATCGAGAAACGCCTCGGCGAGCCTGCAGCCTCGACAGGAACACGACCAAGGAGCGTTGAAAAGCCTTAACTTGATCTTTGGTTTTTGGTCTTAGGTCTTAAAGGCCTAAGACCGAAGACCAAAGACGCACCAAGAATGCATCCCAGCCTGCGCACATTTCTCGATCTACTCAACAGAGAAAACGAAATCATCACCATCAAAGCCGAGGTTGATCCATACCTCGAGTTGGCAGAGATCCATCGACGCGTGATTAGCGAAGGCGGACCGGCTTTGATGTTCGAGCGTGTGAAGGGCAGCCGTTATCCCGTGGTGACGAACATGTTCGGCACGGAGCGACGCATCGATCTCGCTTTTGGTCCGAAGCCCGAGCAGTTCGTGCGTGATATGGTTCGTATTCTGGAGTCGATCGTGCCGCCGAACGTTAGTGAGCTCTGGAAGCATCGCGCAGTTGGTCTCGACCTGCTGAAACTCGGAACGACAAATACGTCGCGATCACCAGTCACACAAGTCGTAGATCGTCCGGCGCGCCTTGACCAGCTACCGGTGTTGACTACGTGGCAGGAAGACGGCGGTCCATTCATCACGTTGCCGCTGGTTTACACCGAGAACCCGATCACTAAGAAACATAACCTGGGCATCTATCGCATGCAGATCTATGACGCCGGCTCGACCGGCCTGCACTGGCAGATCCAGAAGGGTGGCGGGTTTCACTACCACGAAGCAGAGCGTCTCGAACAGCCGCTGCCGGTGACGGTTTTTCTCGGTGGGCCACCTGCGCTCATTCTCGCTGCGATTGCGCCGTTGCCTGAAGACGTGCCCGAGCTGGTGCTCGCGTCTTTGCTCGCCGGACAACGACTGAAAATGACTCGCAACCCGTTGGGCGCGGAACGGCACCGGCTGGCTGCGGAAGCCGAATTCGCGCTCGTCGGGCATGCGCCGCCACATCAACGAAAGCCGGAAGGACCGTTTGGAGATCATTACGGTTATTACTCGCTACTTCACGATTATCCGGTCTTCAACGTCGAAGCGATCTTTCACCGGCGCGATGCGATCTATCCGGCAACTGTGGTTGGCAAGCCGCGCCAGGAAGACTTTTTCATCGGCGACTATTTGCAGAAGCTGCTGTCGCCCGTGTTTCCGATGGTGATGCCTTCCGTGCGCGATCTTTGGACGTATGGCGAGACGGGATTTCACTCGCTCTGTGCTGCGGTGGTGCGCGAGCGTTACGGTCGCGAGGCGCTGGTATCGGGGTTCCGGATTCTCGGTGAAGGGCAGTTGTCGTTGACCAAGTTTTTGATACTCACCGACACACCGCAGGACTTGAAAGACTTTCCTCGTTTGCTGGAACACGTGCTCGAGCGCTTCCAGCCCGAGACAGATCTCTTCGTGTTCTCAAATGTATCGATGGACACGCTCGATTACACGAGTGGCAAGGTAAACGAAGGCAGCAAGGCGATCATGTTGGGTTTGGGCGATCCGGTTCGCAGGTTGCCGCGCCAGTTTCAAGGGCAGTTGCCGGGTTACGTTTCGCGCGCGGAGGTTTTTTGTGGTGGCTGTTTGGTGTTGCAGGGGGATCAAGCGCTACCTTCACAAGTTGCAAACGATCCGGCTTTTGCCGAGTGGCCCTTGATCGTTTTGCACGACGATGCGCGCGTGGCCCAATCATCAACGAATTTCCTTTGGGCCACCTGGACGCGCTTCGAACCTGCCTCAGACATCTACGCTGCGCAGACATCAGTGCAGCGCCATCATCTCGTCTACAAAGCGCCCATCGTTATCGACGCGCGCACGAAACCCGGATTCCCGGATGAGCTCATAGTGCGTGACGACATCGCGAAATTAGTGGATCGCCGTTGGAGTGAATACTCAATCCGTTTTTAAATCCGTGTTCATCTGCGGCAAGTTAATCGTGAAAATAGCCCCACCTTCGACTGAATTAG
>JAICQI010000667.1 GCA_025937955.1 Pyrinomonadaceae bacterium | reverse complement strand
TGTGACGGTACCGTTTTCGACAGCGTGCAGCAGTGCATCCTGCTGTGATTTGTTGAATCGATGAATCTCGTCGATAAAAAGCACGGTGTGCTTGCCGTAACGCTTTTCAGCCTTCGCCTGTTGAATAGCTTCACGCAAGTCTTTCACGCCGGAGAACACTGCTGACAGGGCGATGAAGCGTTGGCCACTGCTGTCGGCGAGCAAACGTGCCAGCGTCGTCTTTCCTGTGCCCGGCGCGCCCCAGAGGATCAACGACGGCAGCGCTCCGCCACCAGAGAGGAGTCGTCGTAAGATGCGGCCTTCGCCGACAAGATGCGCCTGTCCGACGAACTCCGTTAGTGAGCGTGGCCGCATGCGTTCGGCCAGCGGGACGCCCTCGACCGGCGGCGCCGTCTCCTGGGCTTCGTCGTTAAACAGACTCCTTGTCGAATTCCATCCGTCCATGGCGCGAAAAAGAGGTATAATTATCGCCGAAAAGAATTAAACACGCGACTAGCGGGCGCAGCCATTTTTCGGGCAAAGTATCCAGAATCTTCATTGGAACGCGATTGCGGGAATCTGCGTATAGTTGGCTGCGGACGAGAAAACCTGGGCATTTAGGAGCCGCGGAAGCGATTGGAGAGCAGACGATGAAAGACGCAAAAGACGTTTTGAGAATAGTGGGCATGATACTTCTGGGAGTATTTGTTTTTGTGGTTGCGGTGCCCTTTGTTCTGACTTTGGTTTTTAACGCGGTGGGCATCACGCTAGGCCTCATTGGCTTTTTAATCGGATTGGCGGTGTTCCTGATCAAGGTGGCGGTGGTACTTGCCATTGGCTACCTGATCCTGGTCGGTATTCGTGCCCTGCTACGCTAGTTTGTTCTGCGGGCGATCGAGAGTTTAGCTCCTCTCTCGGTTGCCCGCGTTGTGTTTCCCCGCCTCAGATTTTCACCACCACAAAAGTTGACCATCCCTATACGCATGTGCGAGAATGCGGCTGATTTTTCACCTCACCTGAAGGATGGAAGAAGATGACACCAGACCAACGACTCGATCGAGTGGAACGTATATTAATTCTTTTCGTCAACGCCGGACGTCGGACGCGAGGCGAGTGGCATGCACGTTCTCGTGAGCAGGATGAGAAGATAAATATTTTGATTCAGTCTCAGATGGAGACGCGAGGTGAGTGGCGTACACGTTCTCGCGAACAGGATGAGAAGCTCAATATTTTGATTCAGTCTCAGATGGAGGCCACCGAGCAAATTAAGTCCATGGCTGCTCGTCACGATAAAGACATAATTGAACTCAGAGAAGCTCAGAAGCTAACAGATAAAGCATTGCGCGCCTTCATTAACAGTCTTCACAAGGGTCGAAACGGGGAATCCTCGAACTAACAACAAGCACAAAAGCAGGAAGGATCATGAGATCTCTCTATGTGCCTTTTGTGACTTTTGTGGCTAAACATTGAACCGGAAATGGGCTACATCGCCTTCCTGCATGATGTAGTCTTTCCCCTCAAGTCGTAGCAGACCTTTCTCTCTCGCGGTGGCGTAGGAGCCGGCTGCGATGAGTTCGTCATAGCTCACAATCTCCGCGCGGATGAAGCCACGCTCTATGTCCGAGTGGATCGTGCCGGCGGCGGTTTGCGCGCGTGTGCCTTGTGGAATTGTCCAGGCGCGAACTTCCTTTTCTCCCGCCGTCAGGAACGACATCAAGCCGAGCAGGTGATACGCGCTCTTGATCAATTGATCTACGCCACTGGTCGAGACATTAAGACTCTTCAAATAATCGAGACGTTCTTCAGGGGGCAATGCAACGAGGTCAGCTTCGAGTTGGGCACAGATGACCACGCACTCAGCAGCCTCCTTCGCAGCGATCTCGCGTACCGCTTGCACACGCGGATTATCGTCAATGTTCGTAAGCGCTGACTCTTCGACGTTCGCGGCGTAGATAGTCGGTTTTGCAGTTAATAGAAAAAAGTTTCGAGCTATGGCGCGTTCGTCATCGGTGAGCGTAACTGTCCGCGCAGACCGCCCCGCCTCCAGTGCCGGCTGTAGCTTGTCAAGCACCTCCAGTTCCTGCCGCGCAACCTTATCGCCACTCTTAAGATTCTTTTGCGCTTTCTCCCGCCTGCGTTCCGCTGTGGCAAGATCCGCCAACGCGAGCTCGATCTGGATCGTTTCGATATCTCGCACGGGATCAACTGCGCCTTCGACGTGAACGATGTTCTCGTCCTCAAAACAACGAACCACCTGAACGACCGTGTCTGTTTCGCGGATGTTCGCGAGGAACTGGTTCCCCAAACCCTCACCCTTCGAAGCTCCACGAACAAGCCCCGCGATGTCGAGAAACTCAACCGTTGCGGGCACGATCTTTTCTGTCTTGACCAGGCGCGCGAGTGGCTCGAGGCGCTCGTCTGGCACAGAAACCACGCCCACATTGGGTTCGATTGTAGCGAACGGATAGTTTGCGGCGAGCGCAGACGACTGCGCCGTGAGTGCGTTGAATAACGTCGACTTGCCTACGTTGGGCAGCCCAACAATACCTGCTCTTAACATTAATTTTCCTCGTGCAGAAAACTAACCGATTAGCGAGATGTATGCAAAGTAAGTAAAATCACGCAGAAGCTAATTTATTTCTGAGCGGCGGCAACTCTCCATCCGATAGATGATTGCGTCCATACTACTGGCGTTATTAGTCACCTTCAGCGGAACCCTTACGACTTACCTCTACGATGAGAACGCTTCATTCGGCGCCAGGCTCTGCGCAGGCGCTGCTTTGGGATTGTCCGCACTCGGACTGGTCAGCTTTGTGGTTGCTTCATTCATTGGACTGAGCGGCATGGCGGTCTTGTTCAGTGCGGCTATCTGTTGTAGCCCGCTGGCGCTGCTCACTGACGCCGCGACGTTAAGACGACTAAGGCAAGATCTCGAAGGAGTCTCGAACTTCACGCGACAACTCGTTCGTCCCGATCTAACGGCGATAGGTTACTTTGTCTTCTACGGGGTCGCGGCGATCGTTCTCTGGAAGGTCTTCAGTCGCGCGGTGATCGAGGACAACACCGGCCTCAGCACCGGCCTGTTGAATAACTTCGGCGATCTTCCGTTCCACCTCAGCGTGATCACAAGTTTCGCGTTCGGCAACAATTTCCCTCCCGAAGATCCAACGTACGCCGGCGTTCGATTCACTTATCCATTCATTTCAGACTTTATCTCCGCAGTCTTCGTGCGCTGCGGCGCGGACCTGCGGGAATCGATGTTCGTCCCCAATTTCATACTGGGGATCTCTTTCGTCGGGCTGGTTCATCGTTGGGCCCTCGTGATGTTGCGAGACAAACTCGCCGCCATCATCACACCATTGATAGTCATCTTGAACGGAGGCTTCGGTTGGACACTGTTGTTTGAAAAAGCGGGAACGAACGAAGGCGGACTCTTCGGCGTGCTCATGGATCTGCCACCATCGTTTACGGTGATTCCTGAGACGACGTGGCGTTGGGGTAACGCCGTCTCCACGCTGCTGGTGCCACAGCGTGGATTCCTGATGGGACTACCACTGGCGACGATCGCCTTCACGCAGTGGTGGCTGGCGACGAGCGAAAAACCGGAGACCAGTGTCACCGGCAAAAAGACGCGTCAGAAGCATGTGGAGACGCGGCCGTCACGGTTTTCTCTCGCCACACGTCGCATGATTGCAGCGGGAGTAGCGGCGGGATTGCTGCCGCTGGTCCATGCGCATAGTTTCGTGGTGGTAATGGCAATGGCGGGGTGCCTGGCGTTGATTAAAATTCGCTGGCGTGAGTGGTTTACGTTCT
>JAICQI010000128.1 GCA_025937955.1 Pyrinomonadaceae bacterium | reverse complement strand
GTAACCCCAGGGTTCTCGCTGCGCTCTAACCCTGGGCAAATAAGTTTACAGGCGTGGCAACACAGAAAGGGTTCGCCAACTGCCGAACCCTTTCAGGGTTTATGGCGCTTTTGATTGGTAACCCCAGGGTTCTCGCTGCGCTCTAACCCTGGGCTGAAATTAGCCAACGCCTTCGGCGTTAATTCAAACTGAGGTACTACTGTTCTAAAACATTTGTTCCGTATCTAAGTCTGTTTTGCTAAGCTTGCAGAGGCTGCGGGCAAGAACCTTGTTGCACCATGGACAAGAAGACGCCTGACACAGCATGCTCCGCATTGTTCTCTCACGCCCCGCTCATACAGCAAGAGTTGTTTTGAAGACTCGCGCCGCGTGACGCACATTACAAGCTACTCCTCACAAACCCCAAGGAGAAAAAACTGAATGAACTACCCACTTCAACTATCTTTCGAGATTTTGTCCGTAGCCCGAAAGCTTTCCATTGTCGACGCCGCGGGAAACTTGAGTTTCTTTGTGAAGCAGAAGATGTTTAAGCTAAAAGAGTCGGTTACCGTGTTTGGTGATGTGGACCAAAGACTTCCTTTGTATGAGCTAAAGGCTGATCGCGTGATCGACATTTCTCCTAGCTATCACTTTAAGGATACCAGGGGTACCCACCTTGGTACCGTGACGCGAAAAGGCATGAAGTCTTTATGGAGGGCACGTTACGATATTGTCAATGGTAGTGGTCGTGCGCTGACGATTCAGGAGTCAAACCCATGGACCAAGGTCTTTGATAGGCTGTTTTGCGAGATCCCCATCCTCGGAATGTTCAGCGGATATGTTTTTCACCCGGAGTACTTAGTTGCGCGAGAAGATGGCACGTCAGTCATGCGTGTGAAGAAAGAGCCGGCATTTTTCCAGGGCAAATTTAGTATCGAAAAGCTCGCTGCAGTAAGTGAGGAAGAGGAAACGCGAATACTTCTCAGCCTCATAATGATGGTGCTGTTGGAGAGAAGGCGCGGATAGTCCAAACAGCGGCATAGTAACGGAAAAGCAACCAGCACAGCCTTTCGGCAAATGACTTTTGTGAAGCGTAGAACGCCTGCCGCCTTTGCTCCGACGTTCGCTTTTTTCGGTCGAGCGGCGGGAAGAATACACGCACCTGTTGGTCGTGAAAATGGATCCGCGAACTAAGTAGCGCTGAGCATGTGATGTTGTTGCCGATCTCTTGATCGGCAACCGTCATTTCACAATACCGCGTTATAGCGCGTTCAAGAAAGCGACGAGGTCGGCTCGTTCCTGATCCGTGTAAACAAAAAGGAGATGCTTTTCGTAGTGTAGGACCACGTCGGTTAATGTGGGCGCAATACCGTTGTGGAAGTATGGCGCACGCGCGGCGAGTGCTCGCAGTGTTGGTGTCTTAAACTTGCCGAGATCAGTCCATAGTCCGGTGATGTTGCCGCGGCCCGCATCACTTAGCTGGCGAGTTTCACCAGTGGACTTGTTACGGAACGTGTACAAGGGAAGATCCGGAGTCCGAGCCGCAAGCGACGCAGCGCGAATGTCGAACAGCGTGTTGTCAATGTTGGTGCCATTGTTCGCAGAGTTGTGACAGCCGTTGCAACTTCGACCGTTGGCGTTTGTGCTATTGAATATCGCTTGCCCACGCGCTATCTGAGCTCGTCTTGGGTTTGAGTGATCAACCCAGGCGTCGAAGAGATCAAATCGACCGAGAGTTTTCTCCATCCCCGACAACTCCTCTGGACCACCTCTTGCGCTATCCGAGTCGAGCCTTCCGACGCCCGGTACGATCAACTGCGCCGTCGATAACGACCGTTCAAAATTCACGATATCGGCGATTACTTCAGGTGGAGCTGGTAGGCCTTGCTGAGCACCAATTATGTTGCGCGCAGCCTGGTTGTTCAGACCGGCGAGTTGGTCCACCCCTATGCTGTTTCCGCCATCCCAGTTAACCGTGGCGCTGCCTTGTGCAAAGTTAATTGTCGGCATCACCCGTCGCCAATGGACAAGTCGTTCAAGGCTGGCAAAGCCATGCGGATCTTCGACGGCGATTAATTCCCACTCAGAATTAGGTCGCGGTGGGCCACCTCTGCGGAACACGCCCCGGCTCAAGAGCATGCTGTAGGCAGCGAGGCGAGCAGCCGGTGTGGAGACATCCATATTCGGATTGTTGGCGTCGAGGATATTGAAGACCGGATGAGTCCCATCTGTTTGGTCGAAGAGATCTTGTAACGTGCCCGGATTTATACTCCAGGCTTCCTCGGGAATATGGCACGAGACGCAGCTCCGACCGTTTGTGCCTTGAGCCTGGAAGTACTCTCCTGTGAGATTGACGTTTCCCTGTGTGCTGAAGGTTGCTGCCTTTCCACCCGGGTTGGGGTGGGGAAGGTTATTCGGGAGAGAATCGCCGCTCATTGAATTTACTTTGCTCACGGAAAAGGCGATGCCGAGTACCGCAGTCAAAGCGAATACCACCCGTATTGTGAAAACTCTTGAAACAACTCCTTTTATGATCATCACATCACTCCTTTCATGAGGGCCGATCGGCTATAGAAGCAATAACGCACCTAACCGGTCTTTTCTCAGCGATGACCGGTTGAGAACGAGGTTAGTTACTGAGAGTGATCTCTACGCCGATGCGTCCCATCGTTGGATCTCAACTTCTAAGCGTAAAATCCTGGCGGGAGAGCTCAAACTTTTTTGCGCGAAGTGGATCCTGGAGGGTTTTGTGCGCGGTGAGCCAGCAATTCGGGGAATCAAAGTCTACAAGTACACCTAACCACTCACTGAATCTCGAATCGAAATTCTCAAGTTAGTTGTCCCGTTTACTAAGTACGCGGAAACAAATCACTCTGAATGATCATTACCAACTGAAGGCGCCGTGAAAGGCACGAGGTCAGCAAGGGTGATCTCATAAGCCTGCCAAAGTCATCCCGTGATCACCTTGGTTACCCTACGGAGGTATCAATTTTCGTCGGACAACTGAGGTAAATCTTATCCTCAACCCAAGAACAGGAGTTTACAAAAATGGCACAAGAAGAAGAGTTTCGTTCAAGCCCAGAAGTACGAACCGGTTTCATCAGAGGTAACACCTTTGACATCCGCCCGATCACCTATTCCGCCATCAACGGTGAGGCGATCTTCGAGGGCGATATCGTTCTCGGCAGTGTCGAGGAAATGGAACAGCTGGTCGCTGAAGTCAATAACCAGACACATCTTGAGAGCGTCGTAATCACTGGTGCTCAATTCCGCTGGCCGGGTGGCGTGGTTCCTTTCACGATTGCTTCCGATCTTCCCAACAAGGCGCGCGTGCATGACGCAATAGCGCATTGGCATTCGCGCACCGGTATTAAATTTGTCGAACGCACCAACGAACCGAACTTTGTGACCTTCAGGCCCGGCGATGGCTGCTCGTCATCAGTTGGAATGCGCGGTGGACAGCAATTCATCACACTTGCCTCAGGTTGCAGCACGGGCAGCACGATTCATGAGATTGGACACGCCGTCGGTCTCTGGCATGAGCAGAGTCGTGAAGACCGGGAAAATTTCATACGGATTCTTTTCCAGAATATCGAGGCAGGAAAGGAACATAACTTTAACCAGCACATCAGCGACGGTGACGATGTGGGCCGATATGATTATGGATCAATAATGCACTACAGCAGAACCGCTTTCTCGAAAAACGGCCAGCCGACTATTGAGACTCTGAATGGTGAGTCAATCGGACAGAGAGATGGCCTTAGTGAGAGCGATATTCAAGCCGTCAACTTCATGTATCCTCTTTCGCTTCCACTGACCTTGAAGCCGGGCTTGTACACCATCCGGCAACAGAGCAATGGCCGGTTCGTGGACGCGCATGAACACTCGGGAAGGGACTTCGCGCTGGTCACACGGACTGCGCAGAATAACCGGACGCAGCAATGGCTTCTGATACCTGTCGGAGGCGTGTTCACTATCCAGCAGCAGAGCAATGGCCGGTTTGTGGACGCCCACGAGCAACCCGGTATTGACAACAGTCTGGACTTCCGCCTGGTCACACGTCCCGCGCAGAACAACGATACCCAGAGGTGGGTGTTTAATCGCTTCGGTGGGCCATACAAAGGCGGCACTTACACGATCCGCCAAAAGATCAATAGCCGCTTTGTTGACGCGCATGATAATGCGGCGAAGGACTTCGCTCTCGTGACTCGGACTGCACAGAACAACGCCACGCAGAGGTGGACCGTGACACCCTTAGGAAACAACCGTTTCACTATTCGGCAAAAGAGCAGTGGACGATTCATGGATGCGCATGAAATTCAAGAGAAGGACTTCACACTCGTTACCAGGGATGAGCAGAATAACGACACTCAAAGATGGACTCTAACTCCCGTTGGCGTGCTGTGCACCATTCAACAGCAGAGCAGTGGGAGGTTTGTGGATGCGCATCAGAACGCGGCGAACGATTTCGGGGTAGTCACGCGGACTGCACAGAACGACGAGACACAAAAATGGATGGTCCTATCGACGGGGAACGGTTCGTTCACGATCCAGCAACAGAGCAGTGGCCGGTTTTTGGATGCGCATGAAATTGAAGAGAAAGACTTCGCGCTCGTTACGCGTCCGGCACAGAATAACAGTACTCAACGGTGGCTGATTAACCCAGTATGACGCCGGCGTAAGCTACTATTTGACCGATTCAGTTAGACCAGTAAAATGCGCCTCAATAGGCGTATGGTTGCTGGGGTGAGGACAGTAACTATCGAGGTTGAATGTCTCGCGCCAACCTGGAGAGGCCGGCACCAAGCCGGCCTTTCCGTTTTGAAAATGGAACAAGTTTATTTCGACACGAAAAAGAAAGTTACGATTTCAAGCCTGAAAGCTGGCCTAGTGTAATCACCCGCATTGTTTGGTCGCCAAACACATGGACACCAAACAACCAGTTGGAAACTCTTCAACTCGCTAACTGGTTTACCACCTGATCGCTTCAGTACACCGCCTCCCAGAAAACCGATTTGGGTTTGACGGGGCCTAGAAATTCAGCCTCACTCGCAAGCTGATCGTCCGATTGCCGGCTGAGCCACCTCCAGGACCAAAGGAGAAGTTATTTGAAGCCGAAGGAGATTTCAAGAAAAACGGCGACGCCATGTTTCCAACCGGTAGGCTTTTGTTGGTTCGATTGAAGATGTTGCTGGCGTCCAACGAGAAACTCACCGCGTACGGCCGTTGTACTGCCGGTTTCGCCGGCGGTTTTTGATCGGCGTTTGCCGTAGTCGTAGTACGCTGCGCGCCGGGGGGCGGCGGTGTTTTGGGTTCAATCGCTTTACCAAATTTGACCGTCTTGCCAAGGCTCAAATTGACGGAAACGAAACCTGGACCACGCCCGAAATTTCGCGGAATGATCTGTTGTCCAGGCGAAGGCGTGGGATCAAAAGCACCCAGCGGCGTGACGACAACTCCGGACTCGTTTAGATCCGTGGCGAAAGCGGGTCGTTCGCTGAAGAACGTGTCGCCATTCGTATCGCGTCCGGTAGTGATGTTGAAAGGCTGACCGGAGCTGGCAATCATAAACATGTAGAGGTTGATACCGCCCGGTGCCTCGTAATTACCGCCGCTATAAAGAAAGTTCAGAGTGCTGAACGATCCGCGCGCATACTCCTGACTGAAATCGTAAGCATCGAACGGCGCACCAGTGGTCCCGCTATCAGTGCTTCTTGATTTACTGAGGCTGTAGCCACTCCAGAACTGAATCTTCTTCAACGTTCCGTTGATGTTTACGCTCAGACTGTTTCCAACCGAACGGCCGTTCGCCTGGTACTCGAGCACGTTGCCCGCTTCGGCGCCCAGTGGCCGCACGCCGGTGCCAGGCACGCCCGGAATGAACGTGCCGCCGAGTGGTGCATTGATGTTCACGACACGCTGTGTGCGGTCAGTACGAGAATGCGAATAGGTCAGTGAGAGTTTGACCTTGGCAGTGAGAGCCCGCTCCACGGTGAACATAAACCGCAGCGAGCGCGAAGTACCCAAGTCGTCTGAGATCTTGCGACGAAGTTGAGGCTGCGCAAAGGCGTCGAGCAGTTCGACAGGAGGGACGACCGGAAACAGATCCAGCACCGGCAGACTTGTTACCAGAAACTGCTGCTGGTTCGTTCCATTGAAACGAGTTGCCTGCAGGGTGACGTTTTCGGAGATGCGATTGTAGAAGATCCCGAAGCCGCCTCGAAAGACAGTTTTAGGCAGACCGGGAGCTGGCGCAGGTGCAGCGGCGGGCGCGGCATTCGTTGCGTTAGCAGCCGAAGCGGTTTTTGGTGGCGGCGCTGCGGCCTGTTTACGTCCGAACACAGGTGACCACGCAAACGCGATACGCGGAGCAAAGTTGAAGTGGCTGTCGATATTGTTTTGATTTTCGTAACGCAGACCCGGCGAGAGAGTGAAGTTTGGTCTTACTTTCCATTCGTCCTGGAAGTAAAAAGAGACGTCAAACTGCTTGACTTCAGCCTCGGGATTGCCGGCTGCGATTGAAAACTGTGTTGGGCCTCCACCGAGCAGCCGGATCGCAGGTCCGCTTAGTCCCACCCGCGCAAAGGCAAGTGTGCGACGGTATCGTTCAAGACTGCTCAGCTCGATGATCGTTGGTTGACCGTTGGGACCAACAATAACTTGATCGTTCTCATCAAGCATCGGCCCTGGTCCGCCCGCGAACGTGTAGGTGCCGCCAAAGTTCCCCGGCGAGATACTGTCGATGTTTACGTGACGCAGCCTCGCCCCGAGCTTCCAAAAGTGATTGCCCGATGTCCATGAGATGAAGTTTTGAAGTTCGAGTCGATTCTGGGAGTTCGATGATGCGCCGACTTGCGAGCCACCGCCAAAGAAAGAATCCTGTACGTTCAACGCAAATGCATCCAGGACACTCGTTTGCGAGAAGCGGTTACGAATAAACTGGAAGCGAGTTTCGTTAACAGTCTTTTCGTTAATCGTCGCCGTCTCGGTTAACTGCATGATGAAGTTGGAACGCCGCCCGCGATTCGCACGCGAAGGCAAAGCAAAACCTCCAATGCCTTGCAATTCCTGCGTCGATTGACTGTAGTTGAACCTGCCAACCAGCGTGTGCATTTTGTTTATTTTGAAATCAAAGCGACCATTGCCGTAGTTGTTGACTTCAGGCGTAACGAACGATCGGTTGATGGCGACGGGCTTTAGTGTTACCGGGTCCAACGTGGTCGCGTTAACCACTGAATTCGCATCACTGACGTAACGTCCCAGATAGAACGCGAACGACGCGCGCTTGGCGACGATTGGGCCGCTCAGGTTGAAGTTATAAGCGCGTTGCTGAAAGGGCGCACGCACAGTCGTGAACGGATTTCGAGAATTCAGACTTTCATCGTTGAAGTCGAAACTGAATGCGCCGTGCCACTTGTCAGCGCCCGGTCGCGTGAAAATCTCGATGCCGTTCCAGCCCGGAAACTCATTCTCTGCGGAAAACGGATTGTTATTGATCCGAACCTCGCGAATCGCTTCTTTCGGTGGTAGTTGTCCATTCGAGAAGCCATCGACCTTTATCTGTGCGTTTCCTCCTGACTCCGGATCGACAGGACCAGCCATTGCCTGTAACGCGGCTGCGAGTGCTTGCGGATCGTTCGGCAGTGTTTCGAGGTCGCGGCCGCGAAGTACAACGGCGTTGGCATTGTTGTCAGAGTCGGTGCTGATGTTGCGGTCATCCACAGTGACCTGCTCTTCCTCGAGCACGACTTCGAGTTGAGCGTCGAGAGTCTTGAGTTCGCGTGAATGAATCTCGACCGCTTTCGCTTCGAATACACTGAACCCAGGCGAGCTTATTTTGAGCTGGTAAGTTCCTGACTCTAGCCTTTTGAATTCGTATACTCCGCTGGAGTTTGTTGTGGCACTGGTGATGACGCCGCGCGCGTTTCGCAGGGTCACTTTCGCCCCGACAATGAGACTGCCGAGCTGATCCGTAACAGTACCTTTCAACGAGCCGGTGCTTTGCTGGGGCAAGGCAAGCAAGGCAGCAAACACGATTCTGATGAGCATCGGGAGACGATCCTTTGGTCAACAGATTTCATCCGTCTAATCGCGGCTTATTACACCTTAGACTGGCATGAGAGTTTCAAATCTTTAACACCCGTCGCCTTCGCTGGCTTAAAGTGTTTGAGTGGCGTTGCGGACAGTGAAGAAATCGAAAAGTCGAGCAAGAGTACTGCCGAGAAGAATCGAAGCATGATGGGAGCCTCCCAGATTTGAGACATGCGACGAACAAGCGGCTTATATCACAACGGTGATAGAGTTTAGAATAGTAAACGGACAATTAACGATTTCAGATTAAAACAGCACCGAGAGTTTACTTCGCTTCCAGATCCAGCCCACTTAATATTTATGACCACCGGTGAGGAGAGATTTGTAAGCCTCCTCAAAACACTGCCATTGAACTAGAGGTTTCCGGGCGATTATGACTCGACCGTTAAGGACGTTTGTCCATCGCCCGATTTCATTCTCATCAAATCTATATTGATGTTGGCCCACGTGGAGTGGTTCCATCTGACCAGTCTCCTAAATATCTTTCCTACATAAGAACAGGAATTTTGTATTCACGCGCAACTGCAAATAAGCCCCCAGATGCGTTGACATCGCTGATGCGTGGGCTTATCGTGTCCCCGATTCGATATGCTTTGTACCCGCCCGCGAGAGCCTGCCGCTCGCGAGTTTTACTTTAAACCACCTCGAGAGCAGAAGGAGGTCCCTCATGGCCCACAAGGACGACGAAAGGTTGAGAGGCTATATCGTCATTGCGCTAACAGCGAGCACCGGCAAAAAATATCAGGACTGTAAAGTGATCCCACTGGGCGATCCCTTTGCTGCAATCTACAGCCAAGTCTTCGGGCCGGCGAGCCAGAAGGATTGCGAGAAGTGGACGGCCGGCAACTGTGGCAAGTCAGACAAGTGACAAGCAAGGGATCACAGGTTTTATCGCAGAGGTAGCAATGAACGGGCTGGCACCGAGTGCACAGGCATTCGCAGAGCAAGTGTTCCGCGTCGGCTCGTGGCGCGGGGAGCTCGCACCAACGACTTCGTTCTCGCTCGCTGGAGCTGAAGCGATGAGCGAGCTCGTGCTAGCGCATCCCGCCGTCAGGGGCGAAGCACTCCCCGAAATGCAGCTTCGCCTGTTCGGGCCGACGGACGATAACCGCCTCGACGTCTTGCGGGGACATTCAGTGGGCTACCTCATGGCTGGCGCGGTGGCCTTGGGTCTGACCGGTAGAGACTTCGGAGACGACCTCGCCGCACGGCTGATCCATGCCGCCGCCGATCCTGATCCCGGTTCCCTTCTGCTCCGTGCCAACCTCTTACGCGAGCGGCTCTTCGAGCTGCCACCTCCTGTGATCCCGGAGTGGCTGGAGGAGATTAATCGGTTTGTGGAGCACAACTGCTTTGCCGGCGTCCTGAAGTCTTTGGCCGGGTTAGCACGATGGGCAGGAAGTCGCTCGAGCTCATACTCCACCGGCATCGCGTTGGTCACACCGTCGCCGGTGTGCCGCAACAACCAATTGACGCTGCACGGCAAGGGGTTCGGGCCGCAACAGCCAACCGGCGTCGTGGTGTACGTTCCGACGCTCGGTGGGGGTTGCAGGGAGGCTAAGGTCGAATCCTGGTCTGACGAGGCCGTGGTCGTACGTGCACCTGAGGACATCGGTCCCGGGTGCGCAGGATTCGTGAAGCTTGGTGAGTTCTTCGAACCGCAGGACGTCGCTGGTAGGTTGACGACGTGCATCGGTGCGGCAGGAAACATGTGGGCGCGAGGTTTCGATCGCGTGCAGACGCCTCCCGTCTCCTGCCCGCCGTGCCTGGCGAACAATGAGAATCGCATCCACGTGGGCGGGAGGCCAATCATCAACCGGTTCGGGTTCACGCCGAATCGGGTGGAGCCGGGCGGCCAGCCGGTGCTCACCTGGAATGTCGCGAACGCCACCGACGTACAGATCACGACGCTGAGCGGCCCGGCGCTCGCCGTACCGACCCCGGTCCCGTTCGCCGGCGTGATTACGCTTGCACCGGTTGTGGGCCTGGCCCCAGTCACGGGGCAATATCTCCTGACGGCGACGAATGCCTGCGGCGTTACGCTGGAGATTGCCGAGTTCACCATGCGCCGCACGCCCCTGCTGTCGATCACACGGATCGAGGTGGTGCAGTCCATACAGACGCCGACCAACACAGTCCCGCTTGTGGCCAAGCGACGGACGGCAGTGCGGGTTTTCGTCGACAGCGGCATCTCCGATGGGTTCGACTTCGGCACCGGGCTCGGCCCGAACCGTGTCGGCAACCTACGAGCCCTACTGGTGGCTGAGAACCTCGAGAGCGGTGATGTGTTCGATTGTGGCCCGCCGTGGGGAGCTCTCTTCGTCGCTGGCCCGGGACTCAACCGGGACGTGCTCGCGGATTCGATCAACTTCGACGTACCTGTCGAGGCGTGTGAAGGCAACGTCCAGTTCCGTGCGACCGTCATGCAGCTCGGGCCAACAGGCTCTGCGTCGCCGCCAGCGAGCGGCAGCGTGGACGTGATGTTCACTCCCAAGTCGCAGCAGATGGTGCTGCCGTTCCTTATCGGCGACCCGTCGAGCGCGAGTTCCGCGCCGACTATGGCGGACTTCTTTGCCTGCCTGACGGGACCCGCCGAGGCCCAC
This sequence comes from Pyrinomonadaceae bacterium, assembly GCA_025937955.1. Taxonomy (GTDB): domain Bacteria; phylum Acidobacteriota; class Blastocatellia; order Pyrinomonadales; family Pyrinomonadaceae; genus PSRF01. The sequence goes on along the minus strand of JAICQI010000128.1, from coordinate 55 downwards.
CCGTTCCCAGAGGATGGCTTCATCATCAACCCGGCGCTAGCTTTCAGCGTCTCAG
>JAICQI010000239.1 GCA_025937955.1 Pyrinomonadaceae bacterium | reverse complement strand
CCGGTTTCGTCGGCGATGCTGTACGGGCGCGGAGTTTTCACCACTCTCGCCATCTACAATTCAGAACCGTTCCGCTGGTCCAAACACTGGCAACGTCTCACCACACACGCCAAGAAGCTCGATATCGATCACACCGGTTGCACTGAGAAGAACGTCGGCGACGCGCTGCGCAAATTGATCGCCGTTAACCAGGTGCAGGAGGGTCGCGCGCGCGTGATACTGCTCGCTCGCAGTGGCCGCGACATCTGGAAGACAAAAGCGCCAGGAGCGAAGAAGACCGACCTGCTGATCATGACTGGCGAGCCGCAGACGGTCCCGCAAACCGGCTTGTCACTCGCCGTCTCCCCCTACCGCATCAACACTCTTTCGCCGCTCGCTGGAATCAAGAGTTTGAACTACCTCGATCACGTCCTCTCGTGGGAAGAGGCGCAGAGTCGCGACTTCGATGAAGCTGTGGTTTTGAACGAGCGCGGCGAGATTGTCTCAGCAACGACCGCGAACCTGTTCTGGGCCACGAACGGCACCATACACACACCCGCATTGAGCACAGGCGCACTCGCCGGCATCACGCGCGAATGCGTGATCGAGATCGCGAACAAACATTTCGTTCCGCTACTGGAAGGGAATTACGAGATGCCGGACCTCACCGATGCAGATGAGATCTTTTTGGCGTCCTCGAGTCTGGGCGTAGCGCCGGTGACGACGTTCGACTTCAGGCGCTACTCCGTTGAAAGATCACAGATAACACAGATAATAAAATCCGATTTTATCCGTGTCATCCGTGGTTAATTATGGTGTGAGAGGCAACGATCTCAAACGATTACCTGTCGCGTCGAAGATCGCGTTCCCAACCGCGGGCGCGAGACCCACGATCGGCGTTTCACCAGCGCCCGCAGACGGCAAATCTTTCCGATCCAGCAAAACGATCTCGATCTTGGGCATGTCGCTAAACCGCGGCAGTCGATAACGCGAAAACTTACCGTTCAGAATCTGACCATTCTTAAACTGAATATTCTCGAACAGCGCGCCACCAATCGCCTGCACCACCGCGCCCTCGACCTGGTTGTGCAAATGCATACGATTGACGATCGCGCCACACTCGAAACTCGCCACCGCCCGCTCGATCTTCACGCGTCCCGTCTTCGCGTCAACTGAGACCTCAGCCGCAGTGGCAATGTAACTGCCCTTCTCAAAACCGCATGCAATCCCGCTACCCTTCTTCTTACCGCTCCACCCAAACGCCTTTGCCGCCGCCTCTAACACTGCCTTCAGGCGCGCGTCTTTGATGTTCTTCAAACGAAACTCAACTGGATCCATGTTGACCAGGTGGGCCAACTCGTCCATGTGCACTTCACGCGCGAAGTGGTTCGCCGTCGCTGCCAGACCGCGATACGAACCCTGCCGCAATGGCGACTTGCTGTTGTGAAACTGAATGTTCTGATTCGGAAAGTCGTACTTGACCTGAATCGCGGAAGCGCCCGAGTTGTAGTTGTGAAACTCCCACGCCGTGACGGTGCCGTCGTTCTTCACCCCGGTGCTGACTTCAATCACGCCTGCGGGACGAAAGTAGGCCCAGTTGAATTCTTCTTCGCGCGTCCAAACGAGTTTCACCGGCTTGCCACTCGCGCGCGCCAGTCGCGCCGCTTCGATGGCGCACTCGCCCGTGTGCTTGCCGCCATATCCGGATCCGGTGTCAGGCACGATCACTCGCACCTTCTCTTCCGGAATGTGAAACGCTTCCGCCAGTTCCGATCGCACACCAAATGGACGCTGCGTGCCTGTCCAAACAGTCAGCTTGCCGTCGTTCCACTCGGCGACTGCAGCGCGCGGCTCGAGTGGCGCGTGCGCGATGTAAGCCACGGTGTACGTTTGTGAAAGTTTCTTGTCGGCCGCGGCCATGCCATCGGCGATAGAGCCAACTGGACGGCCACCACCGCGACTGCTCACCGTCGAATTCGTCTTCAAATACTCAAACAACTCTTCGTTGCCAGGCTGCCCCGGCGCTTTCCAATGGACCGCGATCGCTTTCTCCGCGCGCAACGCAGTTTGCTGATCGGGTGCGGCGATGCCGATGAAGTCGCCGTCACGCACCACGACTACCCCAGGCATCGCCTCTGCCGCTTTCGTGTTGCTCGAAACCAGGGACGACTCCATCGCCGTCGGTCTAACTACACGACCGTACAACATGCCGTCGCGCTTCATGTCAGTCGTGTATATATGTTTTCCGGTGACGAAGTCGCGGCCATCAACTTTCGGCACCGACGTGCCTGCGATGGTCCAATCGCTGACCGGCGTGACCTTTACGTCCGGCGGAATCGTTTTGACAATCTTCTGGCCTTTTGCGACTTCCGCTAAGGTCAACGACTTGCTCGCATCGTGATTGACGAAGCGCGCGTTCACGATGCGCACCGCAGCGGGCTCGACTTTCCACTGCTCCGCGGCCAGCGAGATCAGAGTCTCGCGCGCGGCCGCTGCTGCTTTGCGAAGTTGCGGCGCCATTCGCGGAGTTGTCAGGCTACCGAACGTGCCCATGTCAAACGGAGTCAGATCCGTGTCGGCCATCACCAACCGCACCGTTGTCACCGGCACGTGCAGCTCTTCCGCCACGGCCTGAGCAAGCGATGTGCGAATGTTCTGGCCCAACTCGACCTTGCCAGTAAACACTGAAACGATCCCATTTTCATCTATGTGGATCCACGCGCCGATCTCGTCGGGCACGCGCTGGTTTCCGCGACCGCTTCCCGATTCATCCTGCTGTAGGGTTCGCGCGACGAGGTTCGACATCGGCACGATGAGTGCGATGCCGCCGCTGAAGGCTTTGAGAAACTGACGGCGATTGAAGTTGAAGTTATAACTTGGCCCTTCGAAGAGTTCATACCGCTCTAGTTCGAGATCGTCGTTCATTCGGCCACCTCCTTCGCCGTGCCCGCTGCAATCTCGATCGCGTTGACGATGCGCGCGTAAGTGCCACAACGGCAAACGTTGGCGTCCATGTGCTTCACGATCGCTTCGCGTGAAGGCTTCGAAATCTTATTCAACAAGCTGGCCGCCGACATGATCATTCCCGGAGTGCAATAGCCACACTGGAGCGCGTCGGCTTTCAGAAAAGCCTCCTGCAACGGATGTAGTTTGCCGTCTTTCTCAAGCCCTTCGATCGTGGTGACTTGCTTGCCTCCGACTCGCCCGACCGGCGTCACGCACGAACGCATCATTTGCCCGTCGATGAGCACTGTGCACGCGCCGCAGCGCGCTTCGCCGCAACCATATTTCGGCCCGGTCAGGTTGAGGTGATCGCGCAAAACGTTGAGCAGAGGCGTTTGCGAATCGACATCAACGCGCAGCTTCTTTCCGTTCACGTTCAGACTCGTTACATTTGCCATAGTGGGATTTATTGTAATCTGATCTGTGCCAGCCGCATTCGTCTGTGGATAAATAAGAAGAAATACGTTAACTTGCAACCGCCATGAGTACCGTAACCGAAGAAACCCCGGAAATCACTGAGCCAAAAACGAATAAGTGGGTCTACCTTTTCGACGAGGGACCCGGAGACGACAAAACACTCCTCGGCGGAAAAGGCGCCGGGCTCTGCGAAATGACGCAGACCGGATTGCCCGTGCCGCCTGGTTTGATAGTCACCACCGAAGCCTGTAACGCGTTCTTCGACCACGACAAAAACTTTCCCGAAGGCATGTGGGAACAGGTCAAGGAAGGGTTGAAAAAGATCGAGGAGAAGGTCGGCAAACGTTTCGGCGATCCAAAGAACCCGCTGCTCGTTTCAGTTCGTTCCGGCGCGGCGTTTTCGATGCCGGGGATGATGGATACAGTCTTGAACCTCGGTTTGAATGAAGAGACCGTGCAGGGCCTCGCCGAACAGACCGGCGATCTGCGTTTCGCGCTCGATGCTTACCGGCGGTTTGCGTCGCTGTTTGGCGAGATCGTCATGGGCGTCGCTCATGAGAAGTTTGAACGCGTGCTTGATCGCTTCAAAGCGCAGACCCAAGGTGGGCGCGACACGGATCTCGCCGCCGATCACTTGCGCGAGATCATTGCCGCCGAGAAGCAGATCATTCTCACCGAACAGTCTGCGATTCCTGAAGATCCATACGAACAACTGCGCGTCGCGATCGCCGCGGTATTCAACTCGTGGATGGGCCGGCGTGCGATCGATTACCGGCGCGTCAACCGCATACCCGATTCTTTGGGCACCGCAGTCAACGTGCAGGCGATGGTGTTTGGAAACATGGGCGCGGGTAGCGGCACCGGCGTGGCGTTTACACGCAATCCTTCGAACGGCAAGAAAGAGCTCTACGGCGAGTATTTGCTGAACGCGCAGGGCGAAGACGTGGTCGCCGGTATTCGCACGCCGAATCCGATCAGCCAGCTCAAAAAAGAATTGCCCGAGGTCTACGATCAGTTTGCTTCAATCGCCGGACTACTCGAACAGCATTACGGCGACATGCAGGACTGTGAGTTCACGATCGAGCGCGGCAAGCTGTGGATGTTGCAAACGCGCACGGGCAAGCGCAGTGGTGCTGCTGCCGTGCGCATTGCGGTCGAGATGGTTTTCGAAAAACTGATCGACAAAGCCACGGCTGTGAAACGCGTCACGCCCGAACAGCTCGATCAACTTTTGCACCCGACAGTCGATCCAAAGACCAACGCAACCGTGCTCGCGACGGGTCTGCCGGCGAGTCCGGGCGCGGCGCAGGGACGGGTTGTGTTCAGTCCCGACGAAGCAGAAGAGATGGCGCGCGATGGCGCGCACGTGGTGCTGGTGCGTCAAGAGACCAGTCCGGATGACTTTCACGGCATGGTTGCAGCACAGGCGATCGTCACTGCGCGCGGCGGCATGACGAGCCACGCGGCGGTGGTCGCGCGCGGCATGGGCAAGACCTGCGTCAGCGGCGCCAACGCTTTGAATATCGACTATGGCCAGCAACAGTTCACCGTCGACGGCACGGTCGTGACGAAGGGCGAATGGATCACGGTTGATGGTTCAACCGGTCGCGTGTTTCTCGGACAAGTGCCGACGATTCAACCGACGCTCGGCAGCGACTTTTACAAGCTCATGACCTGGGCGGATCAGTTTCGACGGTTGCGCGTCAGGGCAAACGCAGATACGCCGCTCGACGCGAAGACAGCCAGACAGTTTGGCGCCGAAGGTATTGGCTTGTGTCGCACGGAACACATGTTCTTTGGCGACCAGCGGCTCGCGGCTATGCGCGAGATGATTCTTTCAGAAGGCGTGGGCGCGCGCGAAAAGGCGCTCGAAAAGTTGTTGCCGCTACAGCGTGGTGATTTCATCGGCATCTTTCGTGAGATGGCCGGACTGCCGGTGACCATCCGGCTGCTCGATCCGCCGTTGCACGAATTCCTTCCTAACGCGGAAGAACTTGGCGCTGAGCTCGCCGAGCTGAAGATGAAGTTGAAAGGCGCGGGGACCTTGAGCGACATGGACCAGGTGCTCGACGAGATCGATCACAAACGAGCGTTGCTGCGGCAGGTCAATCGCATTCGTGAAGCTAATCCGATGCTTGGTTTTCGTGGTTGTCGCCTCGGACTGCTGTTCCCGGAAGTGACGCGGATGCAGTGTCGCGCGATCTTCGAGGCGGCTTGCCAGGTGCAGGGTGAGCGCAAGAAGCTCGAGCTCGAGATCATGGTGCCGCTCGTTTCTGTCAGTGAAGAGTTGCGGCAACAATCGGAGCTGATTCACGAAGTCGCGCGACAGGTGATGGGCGAGCATGGCATGACCATCGAATATCTCGTCGGCACAATGATCGAGTTGCCGCGCGCGGCGTTGATGGCGGATCGCATCGCCAGGCACGCGCAGTTTTTCTCGTTTGGTACCAACGACCTGACACAAACAACTTTCGGACTAAGCCGCGACGACTCGAGTCGATTTCTCCCCAATTACATCGAACGAAAGATCGTCAGAGATGATCCGTTCCAGGTGCTCGATCGAGATGGTGTGGGCCAACTCGTGCGCCTCGGCACCGATCGCGGACGCAGTGTGAAGCCGGATTTGAAAGTAGGCATTTGCGGCGAGCACGGTGGCGATCCGCAGTCCATCGCGTTTTGTAACGAGATCGGTCTTGATTACGTGAGCTGTTCGCCGTTTCGCGTTCCGGTCGCGCGTTTGGCTGCGGCGCAAGCAGCTTTGAATCCGACTTCTGAAGAGACGATCAGCGCCCAGGTTTGAGCAGCAGATTACACAGATTTACACAGATGTCTCATGCCGACCTCAAAGGATCTGCAGCAGCTACTGGAACGCATTCAGCTTCGGCTGGATGAAAGTTTTGTCGGCATCGGCTCGGAAGTTGTCGACCTGCCCCCGGAAGATCTCGCGGAACTACTCAATCAACTCAATCTCGCCGAAGCCGCAGCGATTGTATCGATGCTGCCGCTGGCTCGCTGCATCGAGCTCTGCGATCAGCCGACCATGCGCCGCCGCGGCGCGATACTCGGACAGTTAGAGCCTGCTCGCGTAGCTGCTATTCTCGAAGGCTTGTCAGCCGACGAGCGCACTGACGTCATTCAGAAAATGGGGATTCACCATCGGCATCGCATCATGCCGAAGTTTAGTCCCGAAGTGCGCGCCGAGCTGGAAGATCTTTTGCAGTATCCCGACCACACGGCCGGCGGCATCATGACGACGGAGTTTGTGCGGCTCGATCCGAAGATGACGGTCGGCGACGCGCTCAGGCACATTCGCGCGGTTGCGATTGAGAAAGAATCGATCTACGCGTGTTACATCATGGACCCGGAAACCGATCGCTTGCTGGGTGCGGTGTCGTTGCGCGATCTGGTGATGGCCGAGCTCGATCGTCCTTTGCTGAAGGTTAGCCGGCGTAAACCGGTGACGGTAAACGTGCTTGACGATCAGGAGGTCGTGGCGCAGAAGATTGGTAAGTACAACTTGCTCGCGGTGCCCGTTGTCGAACAGGACGGCAGCGTGGTTGGGTTTGTAACTGTTGACGACGTGATCGACGTTCTGATTGAAGAGCAGACTGAAGATCTGTTGCGCATGGCGGCGGTCGAGCCGGGTGCGATGGATAAGCCTTATTTTGACAATCCGATCTCGCGTGTGGTGCGGAAACGGATTGGATGGTTGTTGCTCTTGTTTGTGGCCGGCACGCTTACGAGTGCGGTGCTGCATCGTTTCGAGAACGAGTTGGCGGCGGTGGTCGCGCTGGCGTTTTTTATTCCGTTGTTGATCGGCACGGGTGGAAATGCCGGCGCGCAGACGGTGATGACGGTGATTCGGAGTCTGGCGTTAGGCGAGGTTGGCGTGCGTCATGCGTGGCGTGTCGCGATGCGCGAAGCGACGACAGGCATGCTGGTGGGTTTGATGGTCGCGCCGATCGCGTTTGGCCAGGCGCTGCTCTGGCAGGCGCCGCTCGCACTTGCGCTGACCGTATCGGTGACGATGTTTGCGATCTGCGTGTGGTCCACGACGGTGGGAGCGCTGATCCCGATTCTGGCGCAGCGGTTCGGAGTGGACCCGGCAGTGCTCTCGGCGCCGCTGATCACCACGCTCGTAGATGCCACCGGCTTGATTATTTATTTCTCGATTGCAAAAGCGATTCTTGGAGTATAGGTGGTATAGGACCTATTTCATTCTACGGAAAGCATACGTCATCGCTTTCGTGCCTTCACCACCGTCAATACTCGCCGTCAGCGAATCATCTGCGCCTTTGCGATAGATGATCCGTTTCGGAAAATCATGCTGTGGATTCTCGAACACCGCTTCGGTTGCTGAAGCACGCGTCAGTTTGAAATCCGTTCCCGGACAGCGCGCCTTCGGATGCGCCACGTAATAGATCCCATCCGCCCGCTGCTCGATACGCAAATATTCAAACTCCACCGTCTTATCACCCGCAACAGTCCGGCTCATCCCCATCATCGACGCCCCAGCCGCCTGCATCCAATGCTCCTCAATCTGCCTTCTCCCCCCCGGCGCGGTCTGCCAATCCCCCGCAATCCACGCCAGGTCCGCGATTGTCGGCGACTGTGTCGAAGCGTTTGTTATTAACAGCCCGAATAAAACTACCAGCACAAATTGTTTCAGCATTCATTGTCT
>JAICQI010000076.1 GCA_025937955.1 Pyrinomonadaceae bacterium | reverse complement strand
TCAGAAACTGCTTGCCGAAGTGCGCGCGAATGCGCGTGTGATCTCGATCAGTGGTTTGGTCGCGGGGGCGTCGCGCGCGCTTGTGTTAACTGCGCTACAGCGTGATACGGGAAAGACTTTTGCCGTTGTGTCGCAATCGACACGCGACCTTGAGCCGTGGGAGCGCGACTTGCGCTTCTGGTATTGCGCTTTGTCGGGACAAGAAACCGCCGGGAACGAGATTCTCGTCCTGCCAGCCTCCGAGACAGATCCTTACGCCGGCGTCTCTCCGCACCCGCAGACACTCGAAAAACGCGCGCTCGCACTGTGGCAGTTACAGCAACACTCGCCGAGTTTCGTCTTACTGACTGCACGCGCGCTCGCCCGGAAGACGGTCAGCCCTGCCGCCATTGCTAAAGCCGGAGCAGTGATAAGACGCGACGAAGATCACTCGCCGGAAGTGCTGGTCGACAGGCTGATGGCAACGGGCTATGTGCGCGAAGATCCGGTTGGCGCGGTAGGTGAGTTCTCGATGCGCGGCGGCATCCTCGACGTTTGGCCGCCGGGACGAGAAGCGCCGGTGCGTCTCGAGTTTTTCGGCGACACAGTCGACTCGCTTCGTGAATTCGATCCCGAAAACCAACTCTCGACTCGCCAATTGCAAGTGGTCCACGTACCGCCGATGCACGAGCTCGCCGTCACCCCGGTTGACTTTCAACTCTGGAGCGAAGCCGCGCGAGAGCGCTGGAGCGATCAACGTTTCGCGCGTTCGTTGCGCGATCGCACAGCCTTCGCCGACGAAAGCGAGGCGTTTGCAGGTTGGGAATGGTTGATGCCGATCGTGATGACCACCACGTCGAACATCTTCGAACATCTCGGCGACGTGGTATTCGTCGTCGACGAACCAGCAGGCATTGAAGCGTATCTGAGCGAGTTCTACGAGCGTTTGTCGGAACGCTACAACGAGATCGATCAAGCCGACGACATCGCCCTCACTCCTGAAGAGCTCTTTCTCACCGCCGAAGAGCTGCGCGAGTTTTTCTCGCTGCGACAGCGCATCGAGTTGCGCACACTCGGCCGGGCCGCTGCCCAAACAGATCTTGACCTGGCGTTGGACGCCGAGGCGCCGAAAGTACAACTGGGCCGCGCCCGTGGCACGCGCCAGCCCGTCTTCTTATTTCCGGCGGTTGAGAGCGCGGTGGAAGTCGAATGGCAATCACAATCGACGCTGCGCTATCACGGGCGCATTTCCGACCTCGCTGCGGAAGTGAATCGTTCCGTTGAGGAGTTAAAGACGACGCTTTTTGTGATGCCGAGTCTGGGCGTCGCGGAGCGGATTGTCGAGATCCTCAGCGAGTACAACATCGAATCTCGCCTGACGTTAACCAGCGAAGCATCAGAGGCTACGACTACCCGCCCCGTCGTCGTAAGTGTCGGCCGCCTCAGCGGCGGATTTGAACTGCCGCAGTCGCATCTGATCGTACACGTCGAAACAGACATCTTTGACGAAGCCACGGACGTGGTCGAACGACAACCCGCTGGCGCAGAGCGCACACCGCGCGCGGAAAAGCGCAGGCGCAAGTCGAAAGCGGCTGCTTTCCTTTCCGACTTCCGCGATCTCAAGTCAGGCGATTTCGTGGTCCACATCGACCACGGCGTCGCGCGCTTCGGCGGTTTACAGACACTCGACATTGGACCACGCACCGGCGAGTTCATGCTGCTTTACTACGCCGACGAAGCCAAGCTCTACGTTCCTGTCGAACGTCTCGACCTCGTGCAGCGCTACTCGAGCGCTGAAGGTCATCAACCACAACTCGATCGACTCGGCGGTCTCGGCTGGCAAAAGACAAAAGCCAAAGCCCGCCGCGCCATGCGCGACATGGCTGACGAGCTGCTGCGTCTCTACGCAGAACGAAAACTCGTCGGCGGCTACGCATTCGCTGGCGATACGCCCTGGCAACAGGAGTTTGAAGACGGCTTTCCGTATGTTCTCACTCCGGACCAGGAAACGGCGATCGAAGACGTGAAGAAAGACATGGAAGAACCGGTGCCGATGGACCGTCTGCTGTGCGGCGACGTTGGTTACGGAAAAACCGAAGTCGCCATGCGCGCGGCGTTCAAGTCAGTGATGGAAGGCAAGCAGGCTGCGATACTCACCCCGACGACCGTGCTCGCATATCAACACTACGACACGTTTCGCAATCGCTTTGCTCCGTTCCCGGTGAAGGTTGAGCTGTTGTCGCGATTTCGTTCAAGCAAGGAACAGAAGGAACTCGTGAAGAAAGTGGAGTCAGGAGAAATTGACGTCGTCATCGGCACGCATCGCATCCTGTCGAAGGACGTTAGCTTCAAAGACCTGGGCCTCGTAGTTGTCGACGAAGAACAACGTTTCGGAGTCGCACACAAAGAGCGGCTCAAACACTTGAAGAAGAAGGTGGACGTGTTGACGCTTTCGGCGACACCCATTCCACGCACGCTCAACATGTCGCTCAGCGGCATGCGCGACATGTCGCTCATCGAAACCCCACCGCGCGATCGTCTCGCGATTCAGACTCAGGTGGTGCAGTTCTCGGAAAGCGTTATCAAGTCGGCGATCGAGCTCGAACTATCGCGCGGCGGCCAGGTGTTCTTCATTCACAATCGCGTGGAGACGATCGACACGATTGCGGCGCTGATCCAGCGACTTGTGCCGCAGGCAAGGATGGCAGTGGGCCACGGCCAAATGAACGAAAAAGAGATGGAGCGGGTCATGCTCGACTTCATCGACTACAAATATGACGTTCTGGTTGCGACCACCATCATCGAGAACGGCATAGACATCCCCCGCGCAAACACCATCATCATAAATCGCGCCGATCACTACGGTCTTTCTCAGCTTTATCAATTACGCGGGCGTGTGGGGCGTTCGAGCCGCAGGGCTTACGCTTACCTCCTGATACCTAGCGAACAGGAGCTTTCGCCCATTGCCCGCAGACGTTTAGCAGCCATTCGCGAGTTTTCGGATTTGGGAGCCGGTTTTCGTATTGCGGCCCTCGACCTCGAGTTGCGCGGCGCAGGGAATCTTCTCGGCGGCGAACAGTCGGGGCACATGGAAGCGCTCGGTTTCGACCTCTACACGCAGATGCTCGAGCGCACGGTGGCTGAGCTCCGTGGCGAGGAGGTTGAAGACGAGACCAGCGTTACCTTGAATCTCGGCGTGGATGTCGCGATTCCCGAGGAGTACATATCCGACATGGGACAGCGGCTGCGAACGTACAAGCGAGTGTCTTCAGCCCGAGACGAGTCTACGCTCGCGAGCATCCGTACGGAGACGGAGGATCGCTACGGGCGCGTTCCCGCGCCGGTGGAACGACTGTTTGCCTATGCTCGTTTGCGTAAGTTGTCTGAGGATCTGGGGATAGTTTCGATTGATAAAACGGTGGACGGGGTGGCCATCAAATTCAGTGAAAAGGCGCGAATTTCGCCCGAAAAGCTGGGGGAATATGTCGAGAGCCATCCGGGGACGGTCTTCACGCCAAACGGTGTTTTGCGGCTGGTTTTAACGGAAGATCAGCAGGACGAGGTGCTTGACGTAGCCCGTGACGTGTTGCTCCGGCTTCGTGCGAGCGATTAGAATCCGGGCCGCGGATAATGCAGATACGCGGACGCAGATCAAACGCGGATAGGAGTATTTTTGTGAGATTGAAATTCTTAGTTTTGATAGCCCTTTTTGTTCTCGTGCCGTCGATGGCTTTTGCCCAGGAAGGCGAGATGCATGTCGTCGACGAAGTGATCGCGCAGGTCAACGACGATGTGATCACGCTCTCGATGCTGAAGCGCGAGACGAAAGAACGTATCGACACGCTAAAACAGAACGGCATGACCGAGCAGCAGGCGCAGGAAGAGGTAGCGAAGCGCCAGTCAGAACTGATCGCCACGCTGATCAACGAAAAACTGCTGCTGCAAAAAGGCAAGGAGCTTGAGCTCGCCAACGACGTCGAAGCGGAAGTGAACCGCCGTATGTTGAGCATAGCTGAAGGCCAGGGCATCACTACGATTGAAAAGCTTTATGAAGCGATGCGACAGAGCGGGCTAAATCCTGAAGATGTGCGCCGCACGATGCGAACTGAAATGATGAAACAGGCGGTGATCCAACAGGAAGTAGATCGGCGCGTTTATCTTGGGTTCACGCCCGACGAGGTTAAGAAGTACTTCGATGCCCATCCCGATAAGTTTCGCAAGCCCGAGAGCATCAAGCTGTCCGAGATCTGGTTGTCCACGACGGGCAAAGATGAGGCGGCGGTCAAAGCAAGGGCGCTGGAACTGATCGCGCAGATTCGCGCAGGTGCTGATTTCGCTGCGATTGCTGCTGCCAATTCCGAGCGCGAGAAGAATGGTCAACGCACGGCGCCTCAGGACAAAGGTTACGTCGGTGAGTTTGACGTTCCGAATCTGCGCGAGGATCTGGTGACTGCGTTGAAGGACGTCAAAGCCGGTGGCATAGCTGAGCCGATCCGGCTGGGCGACGGCTACCAGATTATTCGTGTCGATGCGCGCACACCCGGGGGAGCGACTCCGACTTTCAACGACGGTCGTGTGCGTGAAGCGATGCTGATGGAGCGCCAGGAAAAGGAACGCGACACCTATCTACAGAACCTGCGCAACGAAGCCTTCATTAAAGTCACCGAGGCTTACCAGGCCGGCGTCGCGCCGCTCCTGAAACTCCGAGGGCCAGTCGCAGCCAAGGGCCAGGACAAGGACGACAAGAAGAAGTCCAAGAAGCCCTAACGAATTTAGCCACGATTACACGGATGACACTGATAATCTCATTTCTTATCTGTGTCGTCTGTGCTAATCCGTGGCAGAATCCTCCTATCGAAAAGCCCCGCATAGTCGTTTACAAAAGCGCCAGAAAACTCGAGTTGTATTCCGACAAGAAGTTGCTGCGCACGTATCGCGTCGGGCTTGGATTTAGTCCTGTCCAGGATAAGCAGCGCGAGGGTGACGGCGCGACGCCGGAAGGCGATTTTTACGTCTTCGTCAAGAACAACAAGAGCGCTTACTATCTGTCGCTCGGCGTCAGCTATCCCAACCCGGAAGACGCAGCGCGCGGACTGCGTGACGGGCTTATCACGAAGGTGCAACACGATGCGATTGTCGAGGCGCACCGTAAAAAGACGGCGCCTCCGCAGTACACCAAACTCGGCGGTCTGATCTACATTCATGGTCACGGCGCTAAGAGTGATTGGACATGGGGCTGCGTCGCGTTGGAGAATGAGGACATTAAGGAGTTGTACGAATCAGTTTCTGTAGGAACTCCGGTTACGATAAAACCATGACGACGGAGATCAAGCCATTCAAGATTCGCGATGTCGAGATCAATCCGCCATTGGTTCTTTCGCCGATGGCGGGCGTGACTGACGTCTCGTTTCGACGCCTGTTGAAGAGGCGTGGCGGTGTTGGTCTGTCTGTCTCGGAGTTCATTTCAGTTGAAGGGTTGACGCGAAACAATCCGAAGTCGAAACGGCAGATGCGGTTTTACGAGGATGAGCGGCCGTTTGCGGTGCAGATCTTTGGCGGCCAGCCGGAGCGCATGTGCATGGCGGCGGAGATGGCGCAAGAGGTAGGCGCCGATATTCTCGATGTGAATTGCGGATGTCCCGCGCCGAAGGTCGTGAAGCACGGTGGTGGATCCGGACTGCTGAAGGACCACTGCCGGCTCGAACAGATTCTCAAAGCGATCAAGAAAACGATCACGATCCCGCTGACCGTAAAGATTCGCGCGGGCTTTTACGATCACACGATAAATGCGGTCGATACGGCGAAGCTGGCGGAAGATTGTGGAGTGGAGCATATCGCGCTGCATGGTCGCACGAAAGAACAGGGATATCGCGGTCTCGCGAATTGGGACCTGGTGCGGCAAGTGAAGGAAGTTGTGCGTGTGCCGGTGTCAGGCAGTGGTGATGTCACGACGATCGAGGGTGCGTTTGCGAAGTTTCGCGAGACTGGCTGTGACGGCGTTTTGATTGGACGCGGCGCGATGGCGAATCCGTGGATCTTTCGACAGATCGAAGACGCGATGCACGGGCGACCGATCTTTGAGCCGACGTTATCCGACAAGCGCGCGATCCTGCACGAGTACTTCGACATGCTGCGCGAAGATATGCCCGAGACACCGGCGATCAACCGGATGAAGCAGCTGGCGGGGCAGTTCACGCGCGGTTTGCAGGGCGGCGCGCTGTTCCGAACCTCGATCTATCACTCTCACACGGTGGAAGAGGTGCTCGATCGGATCGAAGAGTATTTCGAAGCCATCGAAGCCGGCCGCCCCTACTATGGCGAAGCCGGCGCCCCAATCGAGCCGCAGATTAACGCGGAAATTACGGATTGCAATTTTTTTAGCTCTTAATCCGTACTTTTTCTGCGTTTATCCGTGGCTGGTTTGTTTCCACTTCCAGTATCCAGATTAACCGGAACGGGATAGCCCTTCTGCGCCTTGGCCAGGTCGATCACGACTTCATTCTGAGGCTTCGCTGGCGTTTTCTTTCTTGCGCTCTTCTTCTCGGGTGATGCTGAGGGTGATGGCGACGCCGCCGCTTGCGGATTTGCCGACATCGCATTCAGCGCGTTGAGCGCCTCGGTTCGCTGTTGCTCCGAAAGATCTTCGAACCTCACGCCGTGCGCCTCCAACACTCTCCGTAAGTTCTCTTCGGTGTTCGTATCCTGCGCGTAGACGTCCTTGTAGATGTGCAGCTTTCCGTCGTCTTCCAGCACGATCGTCTCATAGCGCAGTTCCACCGGCACGGTTTGATTGAGTTTGACGGTCTGCGTGCGCTCTTTGTCCTCCAGGTACGTGTTAATCGACTTGTCGGAGATCTCGTTGGTGTTTGAGGCTTTCGCAAGCAGCGCAGCGAAGTCTTTCACCTGCGAATTCGTTAAACCAACACATCCGTGCGAAGCAAACTTCCCGATCTTCGCGGGCGACTTGCCGCCGTGAATCAGTGAAGGCAATCCAATCGGAATCTTGATTGGTCCAAGTGGATTGTCTTTATCGCCGGCCGCGACCGTCTCACCAGGCGTGACGTTCTTCATCTCTGCCACCCACGGCGAATCCGGCGGTGTCCAGGTCGGGTTGAAGATTATCGTTTGCGCCTTGCGCAATCCCTGCGGCAAAGGAAACTCCGGATAGCCGATGCCAACTTTGTACGACTTCACCAGCGAGCCATCCTGAAAAAGGTCCATGCGAAACGCGGGAATGTTAACGACCACGCGCGTGTCCGTCGGCACCGCGTTTAGACCAGGCAACATCTGCGCTGTGTCGTTTGAAGGTTCTGCTGGGTCGCCCTTGGACCAGTACTCGTTTGCGAATGTCGCCAACTCTCGCGCTTTCTGCTCGCCGAGAATCGTGCGCAATTCCTGTTCGGCACGTTCACGAGGATCGCCGTCAGTAGCGTCGAGATCTTCGGCGTTGGCCTCACGTAGCCGGGCGACCTGCTCACTCGAGACGCGCTTGAGCGATTCGATCTGTTCATCGGAGAGTTTAAGGTTTTCTTTTGCTCGAGCTACAAACTTCTCGTCAGTCAACAATGCATCGAGCAACGGTAAAGTCAGCTGGGCTGATGCCGTGCCGGTGTTTGCCGGTGATGGCGATGCAGATGCAGTTGGGGACGGGCTTGCCGAGGACACGGTTGTGTTCGGATTATTCGGTGCGGGCTCACAGCTCGTCAGCAAACATATAAAGAAAGCGAGAATCAGAAGTTGACGAATAATGGTCATTTTGAACTCCTCGACAGATGTGTTCGTTGGAGGTTGGTGCAACAGCCGTTCCAGCGAGGCGCAAGTATTTACGCGGGTTTTATGAACGATTTGCGGACGATTAAGGTGTTAATTGCGCTCGGTTCTGTAGCAGCGGATAGGGATTGATATTGGTGCCTTCCCAGTAGCGTTTGGGGTCTGAAACTGCCGCGATCGAGAAGTGCAGATGATAGTTGCCGGCGCCGGCGTTTCCGGTGTCGCCGACGTAAGCGATGATTTGTCCCTGCCGCACGAGATCGCCTTCGGCCAGACCATCGGCGTAACGAGACAGGTGAGCGTAGTAGAAGATCAGATCCTGGTTAGCATTGAGCTGATAGATCGTGATGCCGCCGCGTTCGCTTTGAAAGAGCTTGACGATCTTGCCGTCTGCGGCAGCGAGTACGGGAGTTTCAGCAGGCGCCATGATATCGATTGCGTCGTGTACGCGACCTTCCGAGCGCGCATCGTCGTAAGTGTCGATCAGCTGTTCTGGTTTGACTCCGGCAACGGGAATGATGAGGTTTACTGTGCCGAAAAAATTCGTATTGACGGAAGTTGGCGATTCTGTAGGAGGTAGTGGTGTTCCGATCGCAACAGCGATTGGTGAGCTCGATGGAATATCAAGCGCTGGAACAACGGGTGTAGTACGAAGAGTGATCGCAATCGAGACGAGCGCCACGATCACTAAAAACAGTACAACCAGCAGAATTCGCAGCTTTACGAGCCCCATGGCCCGATTCAGAAACAACTACCGTTCCAGTAACGCGGATGACGCGGATTTGTAATCCGATTAGCGCTGATCGGGATCGCAAATCCGCGTTATCCGCGGCTCAGATCGGTTTCATCTGTGTTCCCTCGAAGAACCAACTGGCGCCTACGCGTAAACGGTGGTGCCATGTTGGAAGGCGTGAGGTGTACAACGCGAATCGCGCCTGTCGCGCGAGCGCTCCGCCAAAGGCTTTGCCTCCGGTCAGTACTGCTGCTCGTTCAGTGCCCAGACTGATCGCTTCTCCCAACTCCTCGAAGTGCTTAGTGTGAAGTTCCTTTCCCTCCATGTATGCCTTGATGTTGCGAGCAGCGAGACTCGCCTGCTGGAAAGCGAGTTGAGCAGTGCCCGCGAGTGTTGGCGTTGCATCGGGGTAGACGGCTATGTCGCCGAGCGCGAAAATGTTTACGTGTTGCGACAGCTGCAAAGTAGGTTTGACGATCAGCAATCCGCGGTTGTTCTTTTCAACGTCGAGCTGCTCGATAAGTGGGTTCATTTTGACGCCGCCGGTCCATACGACTCCAGCAGTCTTCAGCGTTTCTCGATTGCCCTCGTGCTCAAAAGTGACCTCATCGCTCGTGACTTTCACGACCCGTGTGTTCGTACGCACTTCAACATGAGACTCTCGCAGCGCCTCTTCGACAAACTCGCGGATCTGTTCACCCATTCCCGGAACGACCCTGTCGCCCATTTCGATCACGAGCACGCGCGGCTCGCCGTGGAGCGCTCGGCGCTTGAACGAGTCGTTGAGCAGGTCAGCCATTTTGGTTGAGAGTTCACAGCCGCTCGCGCCTGCGCCCACAACGGCAAAGGTCACTTCACGCTGGACCTCCTTCGCCGGCATTTCAGGCGGTATGCGATCGAGCGTCACCACCATCCGGCGCCGCAGGTCGTCTGCATGCGCGAGCTTCCGGAAAGGCAACGAGAACTGTTGCGCTCCTTCGACGCCGACGTAGTTTGTGATGCCGCCGACGGCGAGCACCAACATGTCCCAGTTCAGAATCTTTTCATAAGTGGGAACGGAGACTGTCTGCGCCTTGAGGTCGATGGCGGTTGCATAACTTTGGACGAAGTGGACGTTATCTTCGAGCAGTTCGTCGTATCTGGGCGCGATGTGCCAGGCTTCGACTTCCCTGCTCAGATACTCGTAGAGCATCGGCGTAAAGAGGAAGTGGTCGGCCTCGCTAACGAGCGTCACGTCCGCGGATCCGGCCAGCTCGAGGGCGGTAAACAGCCCTCCAAACCCGCCTCCGAGAATCACAATTTTGGCTTTAGACATTTGGCGGGATAGTACCAAATCAGATTAGCCACAAAAAGGCACAAGAGTCACAAGAGGAAGAATCTGCGAAAAGCATCAGGCTCTTTCCTTCAGTCTTATTTTTGTGAGTTTTATGCGTTTTTGTGGCCTGTTCTGCTTCCATTTGTGCCTTTTAGCGGGGTCATGTTACAGTGAGGCAGCTTTTTAAGTTTAGCGGTTGCCGCTTTTACGCGGTGTTACTGCGGTCTGGGAGGACCATTTAAGCAAGTGGCGTTAGCAAAACAAACCAAGGAACAGATAGTTACGGAGTTCCGTACGCATGAGGGAGATACCGGTTCACCGCAAGTTCAGGTCGCACTTCTGAGCAAGAGAATTAACGACCTCACTGAGCATTTCAAGACCCACAAAAAAGACAATCATTCGCGGCGCGGCCTGCTGAAAATGGTCTCGCAACGTCGGAGTCTGTTGGATTACCTAAAGCGCACTGATATAGAACGCTACCATGAGGTAGTTAATCGTTTGGGTCTGCGCCGGTAACGTTAGAAAACACTGAGAGAGAGCTTCGAATCTCTGTTTAGTTAAAGCCCACGTCTATCGAAGAGCTTGTGGCAGTGCCGAACGTGACGGCGATTGACTGCAAACAAGCGGACGTGTACGGCCATAAGCTTCAAGCAATAAGGCGGCATGAGCTTCACGGTTCAAGTGGCTCGTGCCGCCTTTTTCATGTTGCAGCTAAGCCCAGCCCCGCTTCACGTTGGCGGCCCCAATAAATTTTGTAGTCGATCCAGATTACGCAGATAGTCTGTGAATCTGTGGGATGGATCCAGGGAGAATAGAACATGTCAGAAAAGAAATACCTCAAAGAATCAATTAAGCTCGGCGAAAGAGAGCTGACCGTTGAAAGCGGTCGCGTCGCCAAACAAGCAGACGGGTCAGTCGTGGTCCGCTATGGCGATACGATGTTGCTGGTGGCAGCTGTTAGCGCTCCGATCCCGCGCGAAGGCGTTGATTTCTTTCCACTCACGGTCGAATACCGTGAATCAAACTACGCTGCCGGACGTATTCCCGGCAATTACTTCCGTCGTGAAGGTCGTCCCAATGAAAAGGAAGTGCTTACCGCCCGTCTCATCGATCGCCCGTGTCGCCCGTTGTTTGCAGAAGGTTTCCGAAATGAAACTCAAGTTATTGCGAGTGTGATCTCAGCCGACCCGGACAACAATCCTGACGTTATTGCGATAACCGGCGCTTCGTGCGCTCTCTACCTATCAGATATTCCGTTTCTAAATCCCATCGCGGGTGTACGCATCGGGCTGATTGAAGGACGTTACATAGTTAACCCGACTTACGACGAAGTGCGTGAGTCGCGTTTGAATTTGATTGTGGCCGGAACTGAAGAAGCGATCGTCATGGTTGAAGCCGGGGCGGAGGAAGTCTCGGAAGAGATCATGGTGGAAGCGCTGATGTTGGCCCACAAGGAAATCAACCGGCTCTGCCGCTGGCAGAAAGAGCTCTACAAAGCGCTCGAGATTCAGAAGCGCGAAGTTACCCCGGTGATCCTCGATGCGGAGATGGAGCGTGAGATTACTGAGAAGTACTCCGATCGACTGCGTGCTGTACTTGACGTGACCACGCAGGACAAGCGTTCCAGTTATGCTGCTGTCGATGCTTTGAAGAAAGAAGTAATCGAGTCGTATCCGGAAGATCAGCCGGAAAAACGTGCTATGGCCAAACTGATCTTCGATCATTTTAAGGAGACGCTCTTCCGCGACGACATTCTCAACAAACGTCGACGTCCGGACGGTCGGCGCTTCTCGGAGATTCGGCCCATCACGTGTGAAGTAGGCTGGTTGCCGCGCGTACACGGTTCGGCGCTTTTCACCCGCGGCGAGACGCAGGCGCTGGTCACAACCACTCTCGGAACAAAAGAAGACGAGCAGTTCATCGACGACCTGGAAAAGGGCGAAGTCAAACGACGGTTCCTTTTGCACTACAACTTCCCGCAGTATTCCGTTGGCGAGGTTGGTCGCTTCGGATCGTCGAGTCGTCGTGAGATCGGACACGGCGCGTTGGCGCGACGCGCACTCGAAGTAGTACTGCCTGACGATGCCGACTTTCCTTACACGCTCCGCGTGGTTTCAGAGATCACCGAATCAAACGGCTCGTCGTCGATGGCTTCTGTTTGCGGCGGCACCCTGTCGCTGATGGATGCCGGCGTGCCTTTGAAAGCGCCTGTGGCCGGTGTTGCGATGGGACTGGTGATGGAAGGAAACAAGTACGCGATCCTGACTGATATCGCCGGCGCCGAAGATCACTACGGCGACATGGATTTCAAAGTCGCGGGCACGCGTAACGGCATTACCGCGCTGCAGATGGACATCAAGATCGCGGGTATCAATGCGCAGATCATGGCCGAGGCACTCGAGCAGGCGAAGAAAGGCCGGCTCTACATTCTCGGCGCGATGGAAAAGACTCTCGCAGAGCCGCGCGAACAGATCTCCGCTTTCGCTCCGCGCATCATCCAGATCAAAATCAATCCTGACAAGATTCGCGACGTTATTGGACCAGGTGGTAAGGTCATCCGATCCCTCGTTGAAGAAACGGGTGCGAAGATTGACGTCTCTGACGATGGTACGATCTCAATCGCGACTGCGAGTGGTGACGCTGCGGATGCCGCAGTGAATCGTATTCGTGGTCTGACGGCGGAAGCTGAGGTGGGCCAAACCTACCTTGGCACCGTTAACAGGATCGTGGACTTCGGCGCATTCGTGGAGATATTCCCGGGCACCGATGGTTTGCTGCACATTTCGGAAATCGCTGATCGCCGCGTGAAAGACGTGCGCGACGAGTTGAAGGAAGGGCAGCAGATCCTGGTGAAGTGCATCGGCCGCGAAGGCAACAAGATTAAGCTTTCGCGAAAAGCCGTTTTGCGTGAAGAGAACCGAAAAGCCGAAGCTGCCAGCCAGAGCGACGGCGGCGGCGAGTAACGGCTTGGGCGCCTCCGAAAATAGAACAAGTCAGGAAGAGGGGCTTGCCCCCGCTGTTTCGACCCAAGTGACAGCGGGGGC
>JAICQI010000625.1 GCA_025937955.1 Pyrinomonadaceae bacterium | reverse complement strand
GCCCGGTGTTGATCGAGAGGCTGTGAGACCACTGCTTTCCGAAATAGATTTATCTTTTAGCGAAGTGATGGTTGCCGGTGGGCCGTAAGGTTCACGCTGAAATCCTAACCACAAAGCCACAAAGGCACAAAAAACAGTCAAATTGTGCATTATTTAGTGTCTTTATGCCGTCGAGGTTAAGAATGATCGCGCGACTTCCTTGTCGTCGAAGTGAAACGTCTCTCGGCCGATGATCTGATAGTCTTCGTGGCCCTTGCCCGCGATCAAGACCAGATCGCCGCCGCGAGCCTCGGAGATGGCCTGCTGAATCGCTTCCGTGCGATCGGCAATCTTCCGGTAAGGCTTGCCGGTTTTGCGGATTCCCTCCTCGGCGTCGCACAGGATCTGCTCAGGATCCTCCGTGCGCGGATTATCGGAAGTCAGTATCACGACGTCGCTCAAGCTTCCCGCGGCCTCGCCCATCGGCGCACGCTTCGAGCGATCGCGATCGCCGCCGCAACCAAAGACCGTGATGATCTTCCCTTTCACTACCTCGCGCGCCGTGCGCAAGACGTTCAAAAGCGCGTCGTCGCTGTGTGCGTAATCCACCACGACAGAAAAATCACCATCGTGGGCCACACGCTCGAAACGGCCCGGAGCGCCGGTACACTTTTCGAGCGCTGCTGTGATGACATCGAGACTGTAACCCAGCGCCAATCCACTCGTGACCGCTGCCAACGTGTTGTAGATGTGTGGTGGACCAACGAGCGGTGAATGAAAATCTCTTTCGCCCGCGGGCGTGGAAAGTCGAAAACGCATGCCAGTCAACGAGAACTCCGGATCGCGCGCAGTAACTTCAGCGTCACCGTTAACTGCGTAGCGAATCACGCGTAGACCTTCCTTCTCGAGCGAGTCAGCGAGCTCGACGCCATAAGGATCGTCGACGTTGATTACAGAGTTGCGTGGTCGTGCTCCCAGGCGGCCGTCGAACAATCGCTGTTTCGCGTACCAGTAGTTTTCCATCGTCTTGTGATAGTCGAGGTGGTCGCGCGTGAGATTGGTGAAGATGGCGACCGCGTATTCCAGTTCGTCACAACGATGGAAGTCCATTGCCTGCGAAGAACACTCCATCACCGCCGTACGACAACCGATCTCTACAGCGCGCCGCAGCAAGCGTTGCATGTCAGGTGCTTCAGGCGTGGTGCGATCCGCTTTGAAGCGTTCCTTGCCGAGGCGATATTCGACAGTGCCCGTCATCGCGACCAGCTCGCCGGCTTCCTCGGGAATCGAAGCGATCAAATAAGCGGTGGTGGTCTTGCCGTTGGTACCGGTGATGCCGGCGAGTTGCAGTTCGCGGGATGGATGGTGCTGCACTTCAGACGCGGCAAGCGCCATCGCGCAACGAATGTCGTCAACCTGGAGCCACGCGCCTGTAAAACCTTCCGGCACCGGACGCTCTGACAACACGCCGACCGCACCCTGTTCCATCACCTGAGGCACAAACTTGTGCGCATCAAAGAGCGCTCCGGTGACGGCTGCGAAGAGCGTCCCTTTGTCAACCCTGCGTGAATCATGACTCACGTCAGTAACTTCGATCGTTTCGTCACCGGTAAGCTTAGCCTGAGTCTTGGATGCGAGTTGTTTAATCGTTACAGGTTCGTTCATTACCAGAATTCTACACTTTTTAGCCGCAGATTTACGCGAATGAACGCAGATCTGATCTGCGTTTTATCCGCGTAAATCTGCGGCTAAAAAAATCAGGGAGTAGTGCTTGGTGGTTTCACCACGACCGCCGGGATATTTTGATCGCGCACCAATTGATTGAACGCGGGGACGTCTGTGCGCATTAATTGCGCGAGCTTCTGTAATTCTGCGTCAATCTGCGTTACGAGCTCGTCATAGACCGCGTACGACTGCGCTGTCGGAGCCGCTTCAGCACTGACGACCACGCCACCAAGCGCCGCAAGTTTGTTATTGAGCCGGATCGGATAGTTCAGCGGATCCTGATTGCTCTGGTTCTTGGTTTGGTAGAGCGTTTCTTCAATCGTGGTCAGGTTTTTGTTCAGCGCCGTCCCCGCATCGTTCACGACTTTGAAGTTGGCCTGTCCCGCAACGCGCTTCAACAGATCCTCGACCTGCTTTCGCACGTCACGGATCTGAAGGATCGCATTATGCGTTTCGCTCAACTTGTCGCGGATCTTCAAACTCAACTCAAGCTGCTTAGCGTAATCCGCAGGCGTGGTCGTCACTCGCGGATCGGGTTTGATCTCGAGGTTCTGCGTCAGAGTTTTTCCCTCGACGGTGAGCTTTACCTGGTACGTTCCCGGCGGCACCTTTGGACCACTGGTATTCCCCGCCCAAAGAATCATCCCCGGAAAGCGCACTGCCTCTGCATGTCGCGTATCCCACACGAAACGATTAAGCCCAACTTCCGTTGGCAACGGCGGCGCAGCACCACCGCCAAAGCCCCCACCTTCACCAGGCGGAGGCGCGGGCGTCGAAGTCGCTCCTTCCGCCGGCCGTTGTGCGCGTGCCGTGAACTTTCGGATCGACTTCCCTGCCGGATCGAGAAATTCAAGCGTCATGTCAGCAGTTGGCTTCGCTTTCAAAGAATAATAAACGACAACGCCGTTCGCAGGATTTCGACCAAGCGTCGCCGATGACCCACCGCCAAAACCACCGCCACCTGGCATCCGATAACTCTCCTTCGGTTTGAAGAGACGTGTTTCGCTTACCGAATTGAAACCACCCGCATCGATCAACTGGTGCAGCAACGGAAGCTCATCAAGAATCCAGAACGATCGCCCTTGAGTCGCGACTACCAGTTCCTTTTCACGTTTCTGAATCGCCAGATCCGTGATCGGCACGACCGGCAGGTTGAGCTGCAACGACTGCCAGCGCTCGCCGTTATCAAACGACACATACATGCCGGTTTCGGTTCCGGCGTAGAGCAAGCCGCGCCGGTTTGGATCCTCACGGATGACGCGTGTGAAAGCCGTGTCGGGAATCCCGTCGGTGATCTTCTTCCACGTCTTGCCATAGTCGCTGGTGCGGTAAAGATATGGTTTGTTGTCGTCCCACTTGTACATCGTTGCAGCCAGGTAAGCCGTGCCCGGATCGTGCGGCGACGCTTCGAGTGAGTTGATCATGATCCACTCCGGCATGATGCTGGTTGGTGGCGTGACGTTGGACCAGTTTTTGCCGCCATCGCGCGAAAGAGATACCACACCATCATCGCTTCCGGCCCAGATCGTTCCCGCCTGTAACGGCGATTCCATGAGCGCGAAGATCGTCGCGTAGTATTCGACGCTCGTGTTGTCCTTCGTTATTGGACCGCCGGAAGCACCTTGCTTTGACTTATCGTTGCGCGTCAGGTCCGGGCTGATGATTTGCCAGCTGGTGCCCTCGTCAGTCGATTTGAAGAGCACGTTAGCCGCCGCGTATAGCGTGTTCGGATCGTGCGGTGAAAACACTATCGGGAAGTTCCACTGAAACCGGTACTTCAGCACGTCCGCGCCCGCGCCCATCGGATTGTTCGGATACGGACTGATGTTGCGTTCCTGTCCGGTGCGGTGATCGTAGCGCGTAGTCAACCCACCGTAAGAACCGGCAAAAACGATGTTCGAATCTTTGGGCGAGGGCGCAATCCAGCCCGACTCGCCGCCGCCCACATCATGCCAATCACTGGTGCCGATGCCCGCTCCCGTGGTGCGACTCGCGATGCGTATGGTTGAGTTGTCCTGCTGCGCGCCGTAGATGTTGTAAGGAAAATCGTTGTCGATCGCGACGCGATAAAACTGCGCCGTGGGTTGATCCTGTTCGGTCCAGCTCCGGCCACCGTTGAAAGAGACGTTCGCGCCGCCGTCATTACTCTGGACCATGCGATTCGGATCGTCCGGAGCGATCCAGAGATCGTGATTGTCTCCGTGCGGTACCTGAATCGTACTGTACGTGCGGCCGCCGTCATTCGAGCGGAAAAACTGAACATTCAACACGTAAACTGTATCGGCGCTTTTCGGATCTGCGTAGATGCGCGTGTAGTACCACGCGCGCTGGCGCAGGCGGCGGTCCTC
>JAICQI010000870.1 GCA_025937955.1 Pyrinomonadaceae bacterium | reverse complement strand
GGCTTGTTCATTAGTTTTTTGACGATTAATGTTGCGGCGCAGACGCCCGATACTTTTCGCGGTGCGGAGGTAGCGAGTCAGAATTCGATCGGCGATCTGAAATGGTTCGAGGTTTTCAGAGATCCGGAATTACAGAACTTAATAAAAACCGCGATTGTCCAGAACTACGATCTGCGCACGGCCGGCGCGCGCATCAACGCCGCACGCGCCAATCTCGGTCTCGCGCGTTCCGAGCAGCTTCCGCAGTTCGACGCCACCGCCGATCTGACCAGCAATCGCTTTTCACAAAACGGACAACTGGCTACTTCGGGCCAGGGCGGCCAGCGACGCAGCTTCGGCAGCGTCCTGCTGAACCTGCTCACATTTGAGATCGACGTCTGGGGACGTCTTCGTAATCAAACCAAAGCAGCTCGCGCACAACTGCGCGCTACCGAAGAGGATCGCAAAGCGGTGATGACGACCGTAGTCGGGGACGTAGCCTCCGGCTACTTCAACTTGCTCGAGCTCGATAGCCAACTCGAAATCTCCAAACGAACTTTGGCAACACGCGAGAATTCGCTGCGCCTGATCAAAGCCCGCGAGCAAGGCGGCCTCGCAACGATGCTCGACGTACGCCAGGCGCAGGAACTCGTCTATCAGGCATCGCAAACCATTCCCGACACCGAACGCGCGATCGAACAAACCGAGAACCAGATCAGTTTGCTCCTGGGAAACAATCCCGGTTCAATCGCCCGCGGAAAGTCTCTGACCGAACAGGAAGAATTGCCGGCGGTGCCCGCTGGCTTGCCGTCATCGCTGCTGGAACGTCGCCCGGACATCAGGGCTGCGGAAGAGAACCTGGTGGCCCAACGCGCACTCGTTTCAGCAGCGAAAGCGGCTTACTTCCCGCGCATTAGTTTGACAGGTCTGTTCGGATTTCAGAGCAACCAGCTTTCGAGTCTTTTCACTGGTCCAAGTCGCGCGTGGACGTTCGTGCCGCAAGTCACGCAGCCGATCTTCACCGGCGGGCGCCTGAAATCAGACGTGAAATTCGCGCGAGCACAGCAGGAGCTCGCACTCGTGGCTTATCAGCAAACGATTCAGAACGCATTTCGTGAAGTTTCGGACGCGCTCATCCAGTATCGCAAAGTAAAAGAGATTCGCATTCAACAGGAGTTGCTGGTCACAACACTGCAAGACCGATCGCGCCTCGCGTACCTGAGGTACGAGGGCGGCGTTGACACTCTGCTCAACGCACTCGACGCTGATCGCGAAGTGTTCGAAGCGGAGTTAAACTTAACGCAAACAAAACGAGACGAATTAATTTCAGTGGTCCAACTCTACAAGGCTTTGGGTGGCGGTTGGCAATAATCAGACAGAAAGGAAACAGATGACTAAGAGTTTGAATGAGTATGTAACGCTCGGACGCTCGGGCTTGCGCGTCAGCCCGCTATCGCTGGGCACGATGACCTTCGGCACTGAATGGGGCTGGGGTTCTGAAGAAGACGTCGCGCGTGCAGTTTTCAATACTTATATCGACGCCGGCGGAAATTTTGTCGACACTGCAAACGTCTACACCGAAGGACGCAGCGAGGAATTGGTCGGCAAGTTCATCGCCGAGCGCGACTTGCGCGAACAGGTCGTGCTCGCTACCAAGTTTACTTTCAACCCTCAACCCGGCAATCCGAACGCCGGTGGCAACGGCCGCAAAAACATCTATCGCTCGGTTGAGGATTCATTGAGACGACTACAAACGGATTACATCGATCTCTATTGGCTGCACGCGTGGGACACCGTCACGCCGGTCGAGGAAGTCGTGTCGGCGCTCAGCGATCTGATCCGCGCCGGAAAGATTCGTTACTACGGTTTTTCCGATACGCCCGCGTGGTATGTGGCGCGCGCGAAGACGATCTCGGAGCGCAGTAGTAACGACGGCTTGATCGCGCTCCAGCTCGAGTATTCGCTGGTGGAACGAAACATCGAACGCGAACACGTTCCGGCAGCGCAGGAGCTAGGACTCGGAATTACTCCGTGGAGTCCTCTGGCCGGTGGATTTCTAACGGGCAAGTATCAGCAGACTGGCGACACCGGGAAGGGTGAAGGTCGTCTGGAGATTGCGAAAGAGTCGGGCAATCCGATCTTTCATCGTTTCACGCAGCGTAACTGGCAAATACTCAAAGTGCTCGTCGATCTCGCGAAGCAGCTCGGCAGGCCGGCGTCGCAAGTGGCGCTCAACTGGGTTGCGACTCAACCCGGTGTTACGTCGACGATCATCGGCGCTTCCAAGTTGTCGCAGCTAGAAGACAACCTGCGCTATGCAGAGTTTGAGATTCCAGCGGAGGGACGAAAGCGACTCGACGAGGTGAGCGCGATTGAGTTGGTGCATCCGTACGGGTTCTTCCGGCCCGATTTCCAGGGTTGGATCAGCGGCGCCACCGGACTGCGGCCATGGCAGCCGGCGCGAGTCTATGCGCCACCAGCTGAGGAAGTTCTGGTCGCCGCAAAAGCCGCAACTGCCGACTAAAACTGCAACAATTTCGCATTTGTAGGGGTGGCCCTCTGTGGCCACCCCACGATGTGGCGGACTGGGGTGGCC
>JAICQI010000727.1 GCA_025937955.1 Pyrinomonadaceae bacterium | reverse complement strand
CGGATCGATCGTCGCCGAAGCTCACCAGCTTGCTGAAGAAGGCGTCAAAGAGCTTATTCTCGTGGCCCAGGATTCGTCGCGTTACGGCGAAGATCTCGGGAAACAGGACGCACTGGCGCGCTTGCTGCGCGAGCTTGCTCATATCGACGGCATCGAATGGGTGCGCGTCATGTACACCTACCCGACGCACATCAGCGACGCCTTTCTCGACGTGCTTGCCGAAGAGCCCAAAGCTGTTAAGTACCTCGACATGCCTTTGCAGCACGCTTCGCAAAACGTTCTGAAACTGATGAAGCGCGGCGGTAATCGCAAGAGTCTCGAGCGACTGATCGAGCGCGTCAGACAACGTGTTCCCGGTATTGCTGTGCGGACCACGTTCATCTCCGGCTTTCCAGGTGAAACGGAGGATGACTTCGATGAGTTGATGAGCTTTATCAAAAGTGTTGAATTCGATCGCGTCGGCGTTTTTACTTATTCGGACGAAGAAGGCACGCCTGCGTTTGAGCTGGCTGAGAAAGTTCCAGGCCGGATAGCAGTGAAGCGGCGTAACGCTCTGATGAAGGAGCAGGCGAAGATCTCGCGGCGGAAGAATAGAGCGCGAGTCGGCGAAGTGGTTCCGGTGTTGTTTGAAGGTGAGTCGAAGGAGAGCGAGCTGCTGTGGCAGGGAAGAATGGAGACGCAGGCGCCGGACATCGATGGATGTGTGCTGATTAATGACGTTCCGGATGGTTTAGTTCCGGCAGCAGGAGATCTCGTTAACGTTCAAATAACTGAAGGTCACGAATACGATCTGGTCGGAAAAATAATTAGCCGCGGATGACACGGATTGACTATCTCGCGCTTGCGATCGCCACATGTGGAGTCGGTTACCTGCCGCTCATTCCGGGAACATTCGGATCGTTGGTAGGAGTAGGGATCTTTTTACTGCTTAGTCGAACAACAGTCGGTCTCGTTGTTTCGATTGTCGCGGTCATAGTCGCGGGCATCTGGGCAGGTTCCCGAACTGAAGCGCTCGCGGGGCGAAAGGATCCGGGCAAGATTGTTGTTGACGAAGTCGCGGGCCAGTTGATTGCGACGCTGCCGTTGGTGTTTTTCACACAGTGGTCCATCGCCGCGGTAATGGTTTCGTTTGTTCTTTTCCGCTTTTTCGACATTGTTAAGCCATATCCTGCCAATAGACTTCAGGATCTCGAAGGTGGTATGGGCGTAATGTGTGACGATCTTGTCGCGGGAGTTTATGCGGCGGTGTTCGTGACGATCTTCATGAGGGTTTTTTAGGAGCGGAACATGGAACGTAAAGAATCTATCGGCAAAGACGCAACCAGCAAAGAGACGCTGGAGGATCTGGAAGAGAATCAAGCATCGGTTAAGAACCAGTCAGACAATACAAAATTGCCCAGTCCTGATGGCGCGTTTGATGAATCAGATGACTTGAAAGACGTCGATCCGGTGTGATCAAGTTTCCGGCGTCTCTTCTTCACGACTCGAGCCCCCGCCAATCCATCCGCGCCGTTTGAAGAACATTAACATTCCCACCGCCACCACAAGCATGACTACAATGACCGCGAAATAGCCGTAACGCGAGTGCAGCTCAGGCATGTTGTCGAAGTTCATGCCATAAACACCGGCGATGAACGTCAAGGGCAGCATGATCGCGGAGAAGATCGTCAACACCTTCATGATCTCATTCATCCGGTTCGAGACGACCGAAAGGTAAGCATCCAGTGAGCCGCTGATCAGATCGCGATAACTCTCCGATAGATCAACCACGCGGATCAGGTGATCGTAAACGTCACGATAGAATGGCCTCATGTCATTAGGGATCAATACAAACTCACCGCGACTCATGCGATGAAGAATGTCCATCTGTTTGCCGGAGATACGCCGCAGGCGCAACACACTCCGCTTCAGGGCCATAATGTCCGTCAGGATCTCGCTGTTTGGTCGCTTCAAAGCAAAGATGTCCTGCTCGAGCCGGTCAATGCGATCGTCGAAATCGTCCAGCACAGGCGAATAGAAATCGACTATCTGGTCCAAAATCTGGTGCAACAGGAAAGCGGGGCCGCGCTGGCACGCAATCGGAGTGGTGCGCAATAGCTGCTTCACGTTATTGATGCTCCGAAACATGGCGTGGTGATAAGTGATGACGTAGTTTGGTCCGAGAAATCCATCCAGCTCGATAGTGTTGAATCGATCGGGGCTGATGTCGGCGGTCACGCCGTGAACGATGAAGTAAATGTAACCGTCAAACTCTTCGATCTTTGGATAGTGACGATTCTCGCGGCAGTCTTCGACCGTTAGCGGATGAAATTTAAAAACATCGAGGAGTATTTGTTCATCGTCCACTGTCGGCGATTCCATGTCGATCCAGATAACAGCCGACTCGTCCTTCAGCAACTCCGGGAGATCCGCCGCCGTAAAGTGCTCTTGAATCTTGGGAACGCCCTTGCGATAAACAAGAATCTCCATACTCGTCTCCTAAAAGAGCCACAAAAAGGCACAAAAGTCACAAAAGAAAATACAGTAGAGCAGCAAACGCGCTCGCATTAGTTTTATTTTGTGCCTTTGTGCCTTTTTGTGGCGCAATCTTCTGTGCCTCTTTGTGGCGCAATCAAGGCAGCACTGTTACCATACCAAGCTTTTACTGGCAAGCATATGACCCTAAAAATATTTGTGGCGGATGACGTGAGCGAGAGCGGTCTTGGACCATTGCGCTCTTCAGGTTTCACAGTAGAGAAACGGCCCGGACTGGCGCCACCCGAATTGCGCGAAGCTTTGAAGGATTGCGAAGGCCTCATCGTCCGCAGCGAGACAAAAGTAACTGCCGAGCTGCTCGACGAAGCCAACAGCCTGCGCGTCATCGGGCGTGCGGGAGTTGGCGTTGATAACATCGACGTTCCCGCAGCGACGATTCGTGGCGTGGTTGTAATGAACGCGCCCGACGGCAATACCATCACCACCGCCGAACACACTATCGCCATGCTTATCGCGCTGGCGCGCTCGATTCCGCAGGCCAGCAGCAGCCTCAAATCCGGACGTTGGGATCGCAAGAAATTTATCGGCGTCGAACTGCAAGGCAAAACACTCGGAATCGTAGGCCTGGGTCGCATCGGGCGTGTTGTCGCTTCGCGTGCACGCGCGTTGGGTATGTTGATTGTCGCGTACGATCCGTTTATCGCACTCGAGCAGGCGCGCGATCTGGAAGTTGAACTGGCTCCGCTCGACGAGGTTTATGCGCGCGCCGACTTTCTCACTGTCCATACTCCGTTGACTTCGGAAACACGTGGCCTCGTCGATCGCGACGCGATCGGGAAGATGAAGCAAGGCGCGCGGATCATTAACTGTGCGCGCGGTGGCCTG
>JAICQI010000584.1 GCA_025937955.1 Pyrinomonadaceae bacterium | reverse complement strand
TGCGCTTGCGTTCCTGCAATTCCGCGATCCACCTCTTGACCGTGTTGACGATCTTGCTGGTACTCGGTTCAGCCGGTTTCTGATTGTCAGTCGTGATTTCGTTCCGGTCTGAATTCTGTTTGACTATTCTTATTGGCTTCATGATGGTCAGAAAATAGACGCCGGCAACTTTGATGTCTCGCTTGTAGTTGCTGCAAGTTGCCTGGTTTTGCGGGCGCGGTTAGGGTGCGGCGCCGAGCACGCCGCACCATTGTGTCGTGAACGAGCCGGGAAATGACTCGAAGAATAGTTCGTCGATGTAACACCAGCCCCAGTCCTCACCCGGTTCGAAAGATTTTATAATTGGGTGATTGGTGGAATGAAAGTGCTTTGCCGCGTGTTTATTCTTTGAATCATCGCAGCAGCCGACGTGACCGCACGTTTGGCAAAGTCGTAAATGAAGCCACCGGTCGCCGAGTTTCAAACACTCTTCACAACCGTTCGGAGTCTTTGGAACCACATTGCTGATTTCAAATAAATGTGAGCAGCATCTCATTATCGCGATCCTCCTCCTGACCAGGCCAGTACGTCACCATTTGAAGATGATGGAAAATATCTTCTTCCGGCCCATACCACGGGTCATCGAGTGTTACCAGCACCTCCAGATCTTCGTCGCTCATGTAAACCTCCCACGGTTGACGTTGATACTTAGGCCGCTGTCGCAGCAGCAGCATTCCTGTTAAGCCAGTCGTCGAAACGTGTTTCGCCGAGCAGCGCGCCATCGTTTGGGACAAGTGAGCGCTCGCTCAACTCAGCGCCGAAGTAACGAGCGTGCGGGTCAGCAATAACTTCGCGCGGATCCTTGCGGGCGCTGAGACCCCGGCTAATGCATTCATCGAAGCGGAACTGCTCGGGTCCCGCTACCTCAACAATTCCATTCAACGGCGATCCCATAGCGACCTTGGCCACCACACTGGCGACATCGTCAGCCGCCATAGGCTGGAAACCGACAGACGGCAGGCGAACCGTGTTGCCTTCGGTAGCGGAGTCGGCAATGCGCTTCAGGAACTCGAAGAACTGTGTCGCGCGCACGATCGAATATGGGATCGAGGATTCCTTGATCAGCTTCTCCTGGGCGAGCTTCGCCGTGAGATAGCCGCTGTCGGGCAGACGGTCAGAGCCGACGACGGACAATGCCACGTGATGACCTACACCTGCGGCCGCTTCGTATGCGAGCAAGTTGCGAGTTGACGTCTGGAAGAAGTCCATAACCGCCGCATCCTCGAACGACGGCGAGTTCGAAACATCGACGACTACCGACGCGCCCTCGAGAACTTCTTCGAGTCCTTCGCCGGTTAAGGTGTTTACGCCCGAGTTTGGTGATGCAGCGACAACCTCGTAACCGCGCTCACCGAGCTTCGTTACGACCTTTGACCCGATGAGCCCAGTGCCGCCAATAACCACGATCTTCATGTTTGTGCCCCTCATTTGTGACCTTTCATTTGACTTGCGGTTTCTGTTGATACTGGCACCAGCACCGGAGCGCCCTTGTCTTTAACAAAGAACACCAGGAATTTTGCGGGCTTAGTAGTGCTTGCGTTTCGTCCCACAACATGAATATCGTCTGGAGCTTCGTAAAAAGTCTGACCAGGTGTCAGCGTCACTTCCTTTCCACCTTTTACCTGCATAACGATTGAGCCCTCGATCACATAAATGAACGCATATGCACTGTGCCGGTGGATGGGATCCGTGCCGCCCGGCGCATACTCCACTGTGATCATCAAGGCTTCTTTGCCGGGAAACTCCTTCAGATCTTTCGACATGAGGGATGTCACCGTGGCTTCTTGAGCCATCGCTGTGCCTGTCATGAGAAACAGTAGAACCAACATTAATTTCGTCTTCTTCATCAGTAACCTCACATTCGCGATTTTGAGGATTTTGCGCGCAGTGGATTTTTCTCGAAACCCTAGATGGTGCGAGTTGAAGATTACCCAATAGAGTGAGCGTTCGATCACCCTTTGCGCGGAGGGACAACAGTGACTTGAAGTCCAAACAGCCTTGCATCCACTGAATATGCGCCTGGACCAAGAAAGAAGAGTGCGGCAGAAGTTAATATCCTGAGAATGTAGACCGCATCGATTGGTTGATCAGTCAACAACAGATTTGCCACAGCGACTACGCAGGCAATTATCGTGAGGATGGTTGTTAAGAGGCCGATAAGAAGACTGAGGGAAATCAGGGCTATTAGTAAAACGACTGACCAATACAAAGCATTCGAAGAGAAGTTGAACTGATGCGTAAGGTTCAATGCGAACATTCCAGCTGCCGCTATTCTTAAGAGGAGCAGCCCGATTCCTGGGCCACCTTGAGGAAACATGGAGTAGAGTCGTTGCACAGAGGTACGTTATCGGCTTTGCAAGGAATCGAACACCCGAATTGAGGCTATGCGTCCGTAACTCTTTTGAGGGATACCCGGTTTAGCCACAAAAAGGCACAAAAGGCACAAAATGAAATGAATTAGGATAACAACCTAAACTCATTCTTCATTTTGTGCCTTTTGTGCCTTTTTGTGGCTACTTATGATTTCATCCGATCAGAATTGAAGCTTCAGGGCAAACTGGATCGAGCGCGGGCCACCGATCTGATAAAGAGGATTGAAGCCGCCATTCGCGCCGCCTGAACCGAGGCTGTTTGCCAGCGTTTGGGTCGAGCGGCCGAAGAGTGGGCTGGTTAAAACATTTGTGGGACTGCCGAAGTTCGGGTGATTGAAGAGGTTGAAAAACTCAGCGCGGAAACGAAGTCGTAATCCCTCGGTCAGTTGAAATTGTCGTTGCACTCCGACATCAACCTGCCACGCTCCAAAACCTCGGAGCACATTGCGTCCGAGATTACCCTGCGTACCCGCGGGTGCTGCACTAAAAGCTGCGCGATTGAAAATCTTCCCACCGGGAAATTGCGAGCCGTGGATCTCAAGCGGAACGCCAGCGTTTAGGTTCGGACGAGGAGCGAGCTGCGTGCCCGCTGCGAAGAAACTTCCACCAACAATGTTCACAGGTGGGGCTGACCTGGCGAAAAGGAAACTGTCGATTGACCAGCCACTGAGTACCTTTGATCCCAAAACGGGCAACTCATACGTGACACCCGCGGTGAATGCATGACGGATGTCGAAGTTGGAATTACCACGATCAATTTTGGGATCAGCAATCTGGCCGGGTGTATTGATATTCGTGGCGATTGCGTCAGTCGACGCGATATCGATCGAATGCGACCACGAGTACGAACTCAACGCCTGCAAACCGCGCGACAAACGGCGCTGAAACTTAACCTGTAAAGCGTTGTAGTCTGAACTCGCCGAATTATCCGTCAATGCAATGAACTCAAAATTCGGATTTACGTTGAATAGATTTGTTACTCGGAGCAACTGCCTTCCAATCGCGGCGACGTAAGTGGCCGAAATGCTCTGGTTGTTTCCAATCGACTGCTCGACCGCGACATTCCATTGATATGTTCGAGGTAGTTTCAGATGTGGATCGGCAACAAGCATTGTTGAGACGGGTAGATTCGCATTGAGTGCAGGAGGAGAAGCGTCTTGAGGACCAAGCGGAAACGACGATAGGGAAAAGTTTTTGTCTACAATGTACGGGAAGAAGCTGGACACGCCTCCGAGTGATCCCTGCCCGAGATCGTAGAAGACTCCGAAGCCGGCACGCAAAGCGGCGCCCCAATCTCGTACTCCGCCGAATTGGTAAGCTAGCCCAACTCTCGGTGCAAAGTTTCCATAGGTCGTTTCATAAAGCGGTGTGCCGCGAGGCGCGAGTGTCATCGTCGGAGGATTGTTAAGTCCAATCACCGTGAACGGATCGTTCTCGCGGTTCTTGCCCTTCAACGCTGGATTGACGTCCCACCTCAAGCCATAAGTTATCGTTAATCGCGGTGAGACATTCCAGCTGTCCTGGCCAAACACGGAGAAGTTTTGCGACAAAAGCGCGTTAGTTTGGAACGAGCTCGACTGGGCCAATAGCGCGGTGCCGGATAGCGCACCTCCCGGCGCGTTGCTCACTCCCGAGAACGCTGCAAATTGATGATAAGCAGCCGGACTGCTGAACGGAGCGAGCCAGCGATAGTCCACGCCAAACTTCAATTGATGACTGCCCTTAGTCACTGAGAGATTATCAATAAGGTTGACCTGACGCTGCTCAGTCGTCCCTTGCTTGCCTTGAACATATTGTCCAACACCTAAGACGATGAATAAGAAAGTGCCATTCGCGGAGGTGATACCCTCAGGGAACAAGAGCGAGTCAGAAAGTGGCACCGCGCCGCCGAAATCGTCCATCACGAAATCGATACCAACTCTGTGATTGCTGTAGTTGGCCCGCACTTC
>JAICQI010000321.1 GCA_025937955.1 Pyrinomonadaceae bacterium | reverse complement strand
TTTTGCTGCTCTCATTTTCTTCCTCGCCACTCGAATCTCGCTTGTCTTCTCATTTTCCGCGAGACAAACCAAGCGTCCCGTTGGACGCAATTACGCCACCCCTGACTCGATATAGCACTGCAACTGCCGAGCCCTTGGGCTATGTGCCCCATCGCACATAGCAGCTTTTATTGGGTTATCAAATGGCTTGTTTTGTCCTGCCAGCTCGAAGAAGAGTTGTTGGTTGAGGATCGTTGCGAAAATTTGCGCAGTAAGATCAGCAAAATTCCACGAAGAAGTCTGATTTCACGGGTTGAGATACACCGCGCTTCTGATGCTGAGCTTCATTGGGAAGCTTTTCACATTCGCGATCAGTGTTTTTGATTATCCTTGGAGGCCGAAGGTCAAGAGATTTTGAGGGCATGTTTGTTGCCTATTCAAGACTTAGACAGAGTCATTGAATCAGAGGGAGTGCGCGTATTTATGCAATTCCAAAATGTCCAGCAATCGGCGCTGGCGAACAATCAGTTCCGGAAGGTCTTGTTCACTAACAAACATTCTCAGGTGGTCTTGATGAGTATCCCTCCGGGTGAAGACATTGGTCGCGAAGTTCACGAACTTGTCGACCAGGTGCTGGTTTTTGTCAAAGGAAAGGGACGAGCGGATGTGGGCGGTGAAACCCACGACATTAGCCCTGGCGATATGTTTGCGGTGCCGGCCGGAATGGAACACGACTTCATTAACACTGGCACTGAAGATATGAAACTGTTCACTGTTTACTCGCCGCCGGAACATCCGGACGGCGTGGTGCACGCCACCAAAGCGGATGCTCTCGCTCATCCGGAAGAGTAACTACAGCGTAGAGCGAGGTCGTTCATTTCTGCGCGTTAAATGGCGCATTTTAGAAGGGAGAGTGAGAATCATGTTGTGGACAATATTTGTAATCCTGTTGGTCCTTTGGCTTTTGGGTTTTATATCCGGTATAGGTGGCGGCACCAGCCTGATTCATCTCTTGGTGGTCTTGGCTGTGATCGTATTGATATACAACCTGGTCACTGGCCGACGCACCATCTAGAAAAAGCGTTCGTTGTGCGGACGCATGCAGGGCCACTGCGTCATCATGAGTGGCCCTTTTCATCCCTTAATCCCTTAATCTGCGAGTCGTGATTTTTTAAGCAACAAGGAAGTCTTGCACGCTGTCGCAATGATAGGTCGTGGAATTCTTCTGCCCAGCCTGCGGCGAAGAAAGCTTTGATCAGGTCAAAACCACGGAGGCCTCCGTTCGCAAGGGTTTCAGATGCCCAAATACGCCAGCGAGTCGATCGTCTGGCGCATCATGAGAGTTATTTGCGGGTGAGAAGCTTCGAGTTCAGCCACAGCATCATTGAGTCGCTCACTCAGAGTCGTGTAATGATGCCGTTGAATCTCGTCTCTTTTGAGCAACGCTTGAATTTCATCCGCCAGCGTCTGTAGCAACTCGCGTTGTTGCAAGTCGAGAGCAGGACTCTGGTGAAGTTCGTTGTGCAGCTTTTCCAGTTGCGAGCGCAATTCTTCGTTCTTCATTGTTATCTACCGTTCTCACTAACTTGAAGGGCTATTGTAAACGATGAAGTCGTAGGCCGCCTCAAGTGCGCTTTGGTCGCAAAATCGTCCACGCTAAGTAGATTCCTAATACCAGCGCGCTTAAAAACCCAAAGGCGAATACAACCCACGCCCAACGTTCCCAGCCGGGCGGCCTGTACACCGAGGAGAGTATGGCCAGGCCGTTAATAAAAGCAGCGGCAATCACTCCCAGTACAATCCTGTTCGCGATTCTCTCGAGGCGATCAATTACTGGACCAAAGCCTTCCGGACGCATGCCAATTTGAAGATTTCCATCTTCAGCCGCGCCGACAATTCTTCGGAGTTGCTGCGGCAATTCCACTCCCAGTTTCGCAAACTCCAGACTCGCACGCCCAAAGCTGCGAACAAATCTGAACGGAGAATACTGACGAAGCACAAGTCGCTCGGTGTAGGGCCTTAGTGACATGGTTAACCGAAAGTCCGGATCGAGATTCACTCCCAGGCCCTCAATCATAATCACAGTCTTGAGTAATAAGGCGAGGTTTGATGGCAGGTGCATTTGGTGCTGGCGCATGATCGAAAAGACATCATTGAGCAGAGCCGTGACCTTCAACTCACCTAATGGTAAGCCCCAGTAGGTCGACAGCAATCGTTCAATGTCGCGACGCACCAACGCACGATCGATTCGCTTTCGAGTAACACCAAGATCGAGAAATACATCCACCAGCCGATCTGCATCCTGATGGTTGATGGCGATCAATAGATCCGCCAGGAGTTCCTGAGTTCGTTCATCGAGAACTCCGACCATTCCAAAGTCAATCAAACCAATCGTACCGTTCTGCTCAATGAAGAAATTTCCAGGATGAGGATCGGCATGAAAGAACCCGTCCTCGCATACCATTTTCAGGACGATGTTCGTAGCGTATTGTGCGAGCCGGCGGCGATCCGTCCCTTGTTTATCGAGGCCTTTCAGATCATTAATCTTGATGCCGCGGATGCGCTCCAGCGTCAGGACACGAGCCGTGGTGAAGTTCCAAAACACCCGAGGCACGTGAATACCAGGGTCGCCTGCTAAATTCTGTGCAAACCGCTCGGCGCTGTGGCCTTCGCGGATGTAGTCAAGTTCCGCGCGCAGGGTTTGTGAGAACTCTTCAACCAGACCAACTAAATCATACCGATCGGCGAATTCGAGATGCCGGTGGGCAGTTGCAGCCAGCTCTTTAAGAATCTCGAGATCCTCATTCACGCTTTCCACAACGCCGGGCCGTCGAATCTTTACGACAACCTCGGTTCCGTCCGGTAGCGTGGCAGCGTGAGCCTGTCCAATCGACGCTGCGGCTAGTGGTTGAGTATCGAATTCCGCAAAGACGCTCTCTATGGGCTGGCCCAACTCAGACACCAATGTTTCCCTGATAACGTCAAACGGAACCGGGGGCGCTGAATCCTGCAGCTTAGTTAGTTCGGCGAGATATTCGGGAGGCAGGAGATCTGCACGAGTGGAAAGGATTTGGCCCAACTTAATGAAAGTAGTGCCCAGCTCTTCCAGGGCCAATCGCAAATGTGCGGGTCTCGCGGCTGTCGGCCGGGAGCTTCCGCCGGCAACAGCTTCATTATTGTTTCTTAAAAAGCCCCATCCATGAGTTAGTAGCGCACCAGCGATTTGCCGCGAGCGGTTCAAATGAAAGTTCTTTCGCCAACTGATGAGGTTCATCATTTACAAGCAACCTCGCGAGCCTTTGCGTTCGTGCGACGATCGAAGCAAAAACGGTCAGATTTAACCACTGATTCCGAATTTGCCGTTCCAACTAGACCGGTTGCTCGACTTCGTTATGAGAAGTCGAACAACCGGAAAAGTATGGGAGAGCAAGGCCTATGCTGTGGCCTTCATTGATTTCTGTTCTTTTGGTTTCTCTTCGGTTGGTACTTTGATTTCGAGTTTGCGGGTTGACGTTTCGACCTTTGGCACCGGCATTGTTATTTCGAGTACGCCATTGTGAAATGTCGCGGCCGCATCTTCAGTCTTTGCGCCTTCGGGTAGAGGGAGCTCCCGGTAAAAGCTTCCATAGCTTCGCTCACTGCGATAGTAGCCCTCGCGCTTCTCTTCTTTCTCTTCCTTCCGCTCACCTGAGATAGTAAGCTTGTCATCCGTCAACTCGACCTTCACGTCTTCTTTCGTCAGGCCCGGAAGGTCTGCACGCACCAGAAGTTGCCCGTTGTTTTGAAGCACCTCAATCTGGGGTACCCATTTCGCCGTATCGAACTCCATGCGAAATGGAGCAAAATCGTTAAAGAAGTTCGAGAAGCGAAATGCCTCAAAGTCGTTGAACAACCGTTCCATGTCCTTCGTGAAGCGACGCATCATCCCGAATGGATTTCCCGTCTCGGGAGTTTTTGGCGCCAACTCCATTTTTTCCTTTTTCTCGTCTTTCATTGCCTTTTCCTTTCCAACATTTGAGTCCTATTTCAGATTAGAAATAGGGATCAATTCGAACGTGGTCCCTCACCTGGGTCACACCTGGGGCATGGCTGATCGAGCCGAGTACTGCCCGCTTTTCCTGCCAGGAGTGGACTCGACCCCATAGATCTACCGCCCCATCATTAACCTCGATTCGTAAGCGTTCGGCCTCGCGATCAGCGCGACGCTCCAGAGCAAACTCAATTTCCTCACGCAACTGCTTTGCGTTGACTTCCTGTTTGCGAATCGTGATCTTGTTGAATACACCAACTACGCCAGCCAGCCGCCTAATCGCTCGTTCCGCATCGTTGCGTTCGCGCCAGTAGTCCACTTCGCCCTCAAGCGTGACCCACCCATCCGATACAGTTGATTGAATGAGTTCATTCGGGACCAATGCGTCCCATTCGAGCGCATTACGAACAGCACCTGCGATCTCCGAGTCAGTGCGTATAAAGTGATCCAATGGCATAACCTCGATGTCATTCGCTACATCGAGCACGCCAGCGACACGATGCGCGGCGTCCTGTGCAGCGATTTTCTGCGCATAACTTGGTACTGCACCGGTCAAAGTTGCCACTGCGTTGTTGACTTCAACATTAATGCTGGCCCAGTCGATGCGCGAATCCCATTTCATTTCGCGTAGCACCCGTTGTTTAAGATCTCTGTCACTTCGTTTTTCCAGCATGATAATCCTCCATAGACTAACCAGGCTGTTCCCTTGAACGCCTGCCACCGCGCCCACTCCGAGCTCCTTGTAAACACTTCTGGTCAGTGCAACGGTTGTGCCGTATTTGGATAAAGAAAATTAGGCGGCAAATCAACTGTTTAGCTTAGTTTTAGGCAGCTTTCTGTGGGGAAACTTTCGCATGTAGCTGCGAGGAAACTCGCTCCAGCCTGGCGCTCAGAACGGAACAAGCGCCAACAGTTAGCTGGTCTTGGTCGCCCCCCTTCAATTGCGAAGGCGGCACGGACCTTGCTCCTTTGTAGTTTTCGAGTCGGGCAGATCTGCGCAGCAATGGAGCCGCGAATAATGGGAGATGAAGCACGTCATGAAAACAAACCAACAACTTATCTACACACTCGATTTCGCAGAGATCGGCCTAAAGGATATTTCGCGGGTCGGCGGTAAGAATGCCTCTTTAGGCGAACTCTTTAATGCACTTAAGTCCAAGGGTGTTGGCGTGATCGATGGTTTTGCCACCACGGCCGATGCGTATCGCACGCTGTTGGCTCAGGGCGAACTTGAATACGAGCTCCGTTCCCTGCTCTCAGACTTCGATCCTGATGATGTCGAGGAACTGAGAAGGCGAGGACATGCCGCGCGCGTGGCCGTGCTGGATATGCCGCTACCGAAGGAATTGCGAAACGCGATCAGCAGCGCTCATGAACAGCTTTGCAACCGGCTCGGTCATGAGCCGGCACTTGCAGTGAGATCTTCGGCTACCGCTGAAGATTTGCCCGAGGCCTCGTTTGCCGGCGCCGCCGAGACATTTCTCAATGTTCGTGGTCCTGAGGCGCTATTACGTGCCGTGCATCAGTGCTTCGCGTCGCTTTTTACCGATCGGGCAATTAGCTATCGCGCGCGTCTTGGTTACGACCAGTTGAAAGTGGCGATTTCTGTTGGCGTACAGCCAATGGTGCGATCTGATAAAGCCAGCTCAGGAGTGATCTTTACCCTCGATACTGAATCAGGATTTCGCGATGTCGTATTAGTTAGTAGCGCGTATGGCCTGGGTGAGTATGTTGTACAAGGGGTCGTTACTCCGGACGAGTGGGTTGTTTTCAAACCAACACTCAAGGCCGGCTATTGTCCTATCGTTGGGCGAAGTCTTGGTACAAAGGAGGTGCGTCTGGTTTATGGTGATGGCAGCCGCACCACACGCAGCGAGGCCACTCCGTTAGCGGAACGCGGAAGGTTCTCGCTCACTGATGATGAAGTACTCAAGCTCGCGCATTGGGCCTGCTTAATTGAAGAGCACTATTCCAAACAGGCCGGACATGCGCAGCCGATGGATATCGAATGGGCCAAGGATGGAGTGAGCGGCAAACTCTTCGTCGTTCAGGCCAGACCGGAAACGGTCCATTCTGCAAAGGCAACGAATGCGGTGGCACAGATCTATCGAATCACTGGTGAACGTGGTGCCCCGCTTGTAACTGGCCAGGCCGTCGGTGAAAGGGTTGGCGCTGGTCGCGTACAAATCGTCCAACGTATTGAAGAGCTGCAAAACGTCAAAGCCGGTGACGTCCTGGTTGCCAGGCTCACGGATCCGGATTGGGAACCTGTAATGCGACGGGTCTCGGCCATAGTTACCGATCAAGGAGGACGAACCGCACACGCTGCGATCGTATCGCGCGAGTTTGGCATACCGTGCATTGTCGGCAGTGGAAATGCAACTGAGGTCCTTCATGATGGTGATGAGGTCACGGTAGCATGCTGCGAAGGTACTGAGGGTCACGTGTATGCCGGGCGAGTTGCTTTTGCGATTGAAGAGATCGGCTCAGAAGCAGTGCCGCAAACACGGACGCAGGTGATGCTTACCCTTGGCGACCCGTCGACGGCCTTTCAAACGTCAATGATTCCGAACGATGGTGTCGGACTGGCTCGCACGGAGTTTATTGTTACCAATCACATTGGAATTCATCCGATGGCTTTGGCTCGCTACCCGAATCTAACGGATCGAGCGGCGCTGAAAGAAATAGCGTTGCGTATCGGCAACGAGG
>JAICQI010000304.1 GCA_025937955.1 Pyrinomonadaceae bacterium | reverse complement strand
GTGGCCCTGGAACGGGCGCGCTGCGTACGGCTGGAAAGAAGGCATGAGCAACCAGCGTCCAGATCGAAACGCGCTATTCACGATGGCGGAAAAGGGCGTGCCGGTGCGGGAGCGTGTCTATGGTGAGGGCCATTTTTTAAGACCACAGTTCATTCAGCCGTATCGTTGTCAGAATGTGCTGATCGACGGCGTCACGATTCGAAACTCGCCGATGTGGGAGATTC
This sequence comes from Pyrinomonadaceae bacterium, assembly GCA_025937955.1. Classification (GTDB taxonomy): domain Bacteria; phylum Acidobacteriota; class Blastocatellia; order Pyrinomonadales; family Pyrinomonadaceae; genus PSRF01. The sequence goes on along the minus strand of JAICQI010000304.1, from coordinate 6,816 downwards.
ATCCGGTGCTGTGCCGGAATGTAATCGTGCAGAAGGTGCACGTAGACCGTCATGGTCCAAATAATGACGGCTGCAATCCGGAATCGTGTACTGACGTGTTGATTAAAGACTGTTACTTCGACACCGGCGACGACTGTATCGCTATCAAATCAGGACGCAACGCGGATGGACGGCGTCTCAAAGCGCCGGCTGAGAACATTATCGTGCAGGGTTGTCGGATGAAAGATGGACACGGCGGGATCACGGTGGGTAGCGAGATCTCCGGAGGTGTGAGAAATCTATTCGCCGAGAATTGCCGGCTCGACAGTCAAAACCTCGATCATGCTTTGCGGGTCAAGAACAACGCGATGCGTGGCGGGCTGCTCGAGCATTTGCACTTTCGAAACATGGAAGTTGGTCAGGTAGCCCACGCGGTGATCACGATCGATTTCAATTACGAAGAAGGCGCGAAAGGATCGTTCACGCCAGTGGTGCGCAATTACACGGTGGACGGCTTGCGCAGCACGAAGAGTAAACACGCGCTCGACGTTCAGGGTTTGCCGTCGGCGCCCGTGATCGACCTGCGCCTGACGAACTGCACGTTTGATAATGTCGCAGAAGGAAGTATCGTGCGAAATGTCAAAGACGCAACACTCAACAACGTAAAAATCAACGGAAGAACAATCGATCAGATCGTTGGGTCGGGTCAGTACCCGACCCAAGCAAACATACAAATATGAAACGTTTAGGTTCAGTTACTATTTTATTGTTAATGACTCTTTTTGGCGCAGCGGCGCAGACGAAACCGATCTCGGAGCGCGCGGCGGCTACTGCAATGACTGCGCTCTGGCGTGACCCTGCGAAAAACGAGTCGGGCTACCCGGCAAAGTGGACCTATGATCATGGTCTGGTGCTGAAAGGAATCGAGCGCGTCTATCAAAATACGCGCGACAAGCAGTATCTCGATTTCATCCAGCGCAGCATGGACCACTTCGTCGCCGACGACGGCTCCATTCGCACCTACTCCGTCGATGAATACAACATCGACCACATTCTCCCTGGCCGAAACCTCCTCTTCCTGTACAAAGTCACTAAACAGGAGAAGTACCGGAAAGCCGCCGAGCTCCTGCGATCTCAACTGAAGACGCATCCGCGCACTTCCGAAGGCGGCTTCTGGCACAAAAAGATCTACCCGTCGCAAATGTGGCTCGACGGTCTTTACATGGCTGAACCGTTCTACGCCGAGTACGCTCTCACGTTTGACGAAAAAGCCGCCTTCGACGACATCGCGAAGCAGTTCATCCTCATGGAGCGCCACGCTCGGGACGACAAAACCGGACTGCTCTATCACGGATGGGATGAATCGCGAAAGCAGCGTTGGGCCAACCCGGACACCGGACGCTCGCCAAACTTCTGGGGCCGCGCGATGGGCTGGTATGCGATGGCGCTAGTCGACACGCTCGACCACTTTCCTGACCATCCGCAAGTGCCCGAGATAATCGCAATCCTGAATCGTTTGGCCCAGGCAGTGGCGAAGTATCAGGACCCGCGCACAGGTCTCTGGTACCAGGTTTTGGACAAAGGTACCGAGAAAGGAAACTACTTCGAGTCGTCGGCTGCGTGCATGTTTGTTTACGCACTGACGAAAGGTGCGCGCAATGGTTACCTGGCGTCCAAGTACCTCCAGGTTGCTGAAAAGGGTTATCGCGGCATCTTAAAAGAGTTTGTTAAGACGGATGCCAATGGTCAGCTAAATCTTGAACGAACGGTTAGCGTGAATGGGCTTGGCGGCAATCCTTATCGCGATGGGAGCTACGAGTATTACCTGAGCGAGAAAGTCGTCACCAACGATCCGAAAGGAATCGGCGCGCTGATTCTGGCTGCAACCGAGATCGAGGCTGTGGCTAAGCGGCGCAAAAAGAGTAAGCTATCAACGAGTCACAAATGAGTGAATCAAACGCCAACATCTTCAAAGCTATCGACGCGGGACGTGGCGGGACCACTTTCCAGGAAGTTGTTTCGCAGCTTCGCGAGATGATTCATCGCGGCGAGTTGCGCCCTGGCGACCGGCTGCCACCGGAAAGAGACCTGGCCAAGCTGCTCGGTGTTAGTCGACCGACTTTGCGGGCAGGTATTAGTTCGCTTGCGGCGGTCGGGGTATTGCAACCACGACGCGGCGCCGGCACGTTCGTCGTCGAAACTGAAGGACCGCCGGCGCTCGACAGCAATGCGTTGCGGTTGATGGCTTCGCTGCAACGGTTCACGCCGGCGGAGATGTTTGAAGCACGTCGATCGTTGGAGATGGCGATTGCCGCGCTGGCTGCGGAACGCGCGACGGGCGAGCAGATGGCGGAGATGTCGGAAGAGATCACGGGCATGTTTGCGTCGCTTGATGAGCCGGAACAGTTTTTGGTGCACGACATGCGGTTTCATCAAACAGTTGCGGCCGCCTCGGGCAATAGAATTCTCACCGCGTTAATGAACATGGTCGCGACGATCCTGTTCGAAGTGCGCAGCAAGACAGTAAAACGAGCACGAGATTTGAAGGAGTCGGCTGAGATGCACCGCACGATTTATCGCGCGATTCGCGAGCGCGATCCCGAAGCGGCGCGTAATGCAATGCGAGACCACCTGATGCTCGCGCAGAAAGCACAGGAACAGGAAGAAGAATTTGATTAGCCGCAAAAAGGCACAAAAGGCACAAATTAAAACCCCACCAAAGTGTTGAGGGTTTTAGTTTGTGCCTTTTGTGCCTTTTTGCGGCTCAATAAAAAAATGTCAGCGATAGGAAAACAAAGCATTCGGCGTCGTCAGGTAGGTAGGAATATTTGGCTGTCGCATGAGCCAGCAGACCCTGATTATCTCGCGCAGCTTCCGGTGAAAGATCTTGAGTACGAAGTGATGTCGTCCGAGGAAGCGGTCGGACGTGCGATGCTGGACGAGATCAAGAGCGCTGTTGCTGCGAAAGATGGATCGTTGGTGATGATCCTGGTCGGTGGGCGCGGCGGTCAGGCGTTGCACAGGCTGCTCGGAGCAATGGCGAAGACCAACGAGCACGACGAGTTGTTCAATCGCCTGCACGTGTTCACGCAAGATGCACTGGCGCCTCTGCGTTTGGATAATGGTTTGAGTTTCGTGCGCGATTTCGAGCGACTGCTCGGTGAAGATTTCTTCCGCAAAGTGAAGAGCTTTACCTGCATGCGCACCGATGCCGAAGATCTCGAAGATGAGTTAGCCGGCTATGTCGAACGGCTCGAGTCGTTGGGAGGCATCGATCTGTTTTTTCTTGGGCTTGGTCCTGAAGCCGGCGGCGCTTCTCACCTGGCTTATATCAAACCGGGCTCAGGCGCGACTTACAACGACGTCGCCGGGCTGATTCCGATCTCGCAATCGATTCTCGAACACCACATCAACAAGTTCAAAGCCGGCGGCACAGTCGTCACGGAAGCGGATGAGGCTGAGTGTCGTGCCGCCCGACACATTCTCACACTTGGACCAGCAGCGATTCTCAGCGCGCGAAGAGTTGTGCAATCAATTGTCGATGCCGACACCGCTCCTGCTAAACCCGAGAGTTATCGCCAGTTATTAACAACCCAACTCGCAGCCGATGCAAAGACACGCGAAACACAATTCGACCAGAACCCAGGACTCTGGTTGCGAGTCCATCCCAACGTCCGCTCGCTAATCCTCCACAACGTCTTAGAACAATAACGCCGAAGGCGCTGGCTAATTTTCGCAAAAAGACACAATAAGAGAACGACGGCACGAGATTTTTTTCTCAAATCAGCGCTACTATCGACTCAATCGGAGGTAAGCTGATGAGGGGCTACGTCACTAATATCGAAAACGACACACTCGAGAACGAGGATTTCAGGCGGGTGTTGTATACCGCAAAAAACTTGCAGCTAGTTTTGATGAGTCTGCGTGGAAAAGAGGAAATTGGCGAAGAGGTTCACGAGTTGGACCAATTCATTCGGGTTGAGGCTGGAGATGGGATCGCGGTCCTCGACGGAGTCGCGCATCGACTTTCCGATGGCTCCGTCGTCGTCATTCCCGCGGGCACGAGACACAACATCATCAACGCGTCAGACACCGGGGAGTTGAAGCTCTACACCCTTTACGGTCCACCAGAGCACCGCGACGGCACCATCCATCGCACCAAAGGCGATGCGCTGATGAACGAAGAGCACTTCGACGGCACCACTACTGAATGAGGAGAACAGCTCATGAAAGTCCAATGGTTGAACGATGCTGACGCGGCACTCGCGGAAGCAAAAAGTAACAAGAAATTTTTGCTAGTCGACTTTAGCGCCGCGCCCGACTGTGCCCTGGCTAGAGTCGGGGATCGACTGGTTCACTCTCGAGGGCGAGCACACCGAAGACGCATTCGTGAACGCGGCGTAGAGGCTCTTTGCGTACGAAGCGCTCGAGGGCCTCGATGCCGAGCGCGAATTCTCGGAGGGCGAGTGAACGCTTGGTGGATAGCCCGCGCCCTCTTAAACGCTCGAGATTTTCGGGCAGCGCGTATTCTGGTCCATAGATGATTCGTAGATATTCCCTGCCCCTGCATTTCACCGCCGGTTGGACCAGTCCACGCGAACCGCGCGCGATGAAATCGATGGGCTTGACCACCATCCCTTCACCACCTCGATCCGTTAGTTGCTGCCACCATTTGACGCCGGCTTCCTGACTTTCAGGATCAGTTACATCTACAACCAAATACGATGTCGCCAGCAGCAGACCTTTACCCGCATCGCAGAGTCTCTTCAGGGTTTCCATGTGCCACAAGTGATCTCGATCCGTGTGAACTCTTCCTTCAGTAGCCAACACGTGAAACGGCGCCAACTTCAGGTCGTCAAGTGACCGCACGGGCCAACAGTAGCGGCGATAAGCGTCTACATATCTCTCCACCGCTCCCGCACGCTCGCGATGACGATCAAGCAATGCGCCCACGTCGCCGACATTCGCTGCTGCTCGTTCGAGCACACCGACTACATCGACCAGCGCGGCCCGCGCGGCAGCCCCGACGGCTGCATACTGCTGGCGCAATAACTCCTGCGCCTTCGCCGACCACGGCATCAACTCGCAATCGAGACACACCCAATCCGTTTCGAACTCCTCCCAAAAGCCGGAATGCTCGATCGCTTTTTGAATCGCCGCGATGAATTCCCGCTCCATGGCGCGGTCGTCAAAAAATCGACGTCCCGTGCGCGTGTAACAGATTCCGCTCGTATCTTCCACGACACCAAAACGCCGGCGCGCTGCATCCTGATCTCGACACACGATCACCACCGCCCGCGAACCCATGTGCTTCTCTTCGCAGATAACTCGCGCGACGCCCTGATAACGATAATGAGCAAACGCTTCGGCGGGATGTTCCAGCAGGCCTGGTTCGCGACTGGTTTCCGATGGCGACATAGTTGGCGGCAAGTAAATCAGCCACTTTGGATCCGTCGCAAAGCGACTCATCACCTCGAGTGCGGCAATGCTGTTCTCTTCGCGGATCGTGACGGTCCGGTGAAGACGAGTCGAGATAATGCGCTTACCGGAAATATCGTCGATGTCGAGAACGTCGTCGTACTGCTGCTGTGCCGTGAGCGCGGGTGCCTGGTCCTCCGCGGGAAGGAACGGCTTTGCAGACTCGTAGTAAGTTTGCAGCGCCGGCACCGAAACCAATTCCTTTTCCGGATATCTCAGCGCGGTCAACTTTCCTCCGAACACACAACCAGTGTCGACGCAAATCGTGCCGTTCAACCATTCGGGTTCGGGAACAGGAGTATGTCCATAAACCACCATCGCTCGCCCACGATATTCAGCAGCCCAGTTGTATCTCACCGGCAATCCAAACTCGTCAGTCTCGCCGGTAGTTTCGCCGTACAGCGCGAAGTCTCTCACTTTTCCCGAGCCGCGGCCTTGTAGCTCTTCTTTCAAGCCTGCATGAGCGACAACCAGCCGGCCATCGTCCAATACATAATGACTCACGAGGTTGTCGATAAAGTCAGCTACTCGTTCTTTGAACTCGGGTGCTTCCTGGTCCAATTGGTATAACGATTCAGCCAGGCCATGCGTAATCTGCACGTCTCTGCCACGAAGCTTTCGCATCAACTTCGTATCGTGGTTTCCCGGCACCGCAAGCGCCTGGTCCGTTTCCGTCATGCTCATTACCAGTTTCAGGACTTCGCTAATCTTTGGCCCACGATCGACGAAATCGCCGAGGAAAACTGCTTTTCTTCCCTCAGGGTGGCGAGCCTGGAACGGCTCAGTAAACTCGTAACCAAGCCTTGTGAGCAACGCCGCAAGTTCGTCGAAACATCCATGTACGTCGCCGATGATGTCGAACGGTCCATGGTCCTGCTTGCGGTTGTTCCAGAGCGGCTGCCGTTCAATAACGACCGCTTCAACCTCTTCCGGTTTTGAGAATTCGTGAATGTGACGAAAGCCTTCACGTTTGAGATTGCGTAAAGAGCGTCGCAGTTGCTGACTCTGCTGGCGAATTACGTGTGGTCCAAAACTGCGATCAGGTCTTTCGCGATTTCGATCCTGGCAAAGACGATCCTGTAAGTTGAGCACGATTGCCACCGGAATGACGTGATACTCGCGTGCGAGTGCAACCAGTGGCTTCCGCGCCTCAGGCTGCACGTTAGTGGCATCGACTACCGTTAGCTTGCCGGCTGCAAGGCGCTTGGCGGCGATAAAATGCAGTATTTCGAAAGCATCTTTCGTTGCGGACTGGTTGTTTTCGTCGTCAGAGACGAGTGCGCGGCAAAAGTCGGACGAGATCACTTCAGTCGGTTTGAAGTGAGTCCGCGCAAACGTCGACTTCCCGCACCCTGACGG
>JAICQI010000418.1 GCA_025937955.1 Pyrinomonadaceae bacterium | reverse complement strand
TCCGACGATCCGCGACACAAGTCGAAAATGAGCGCTGCAAGTTTTCTTCGCAAAGTGCGGCGTGAGGTACGACAGATCGTTGCCGAAGGCACCGGTGTGCATCAGTACACGATAGACCACGTGCTGCAAAATATGATCGATCGTTGTAACGAATTGAAACTTCGTGTAGCAACCCCCTTCCGCGAAACGCGTCGTCGTGTCATGATAGTGTTGACTGTGCAAGTAATGAACGTGCTCCATTCAGGTTATCATCGCATAGCCGTATGACCTTTGAGCCACGCAAGAAACTGCGCATCATCGTGCTAGTCCACGAAGACCTCGTGCCTCCCGATTCATTGGACGGTCTTTCCGACAAAGAAAAGCTGGAAATCAAAACTGAATACGACGTGACCTCGACTCTGAAGAAGATGGGCCACGAAGTCTATCCCGTTGGTCTGTACAACCAGCTTAAGGTGATCGGCGATGCGCTCATGGAATATAAACCTCACATCGCTTTCAACCTGCTCGAGGAATTTCATGGTTATCCACTTTACGATCAGCACGTCGTCAGTTATCTCGAACTGATGAAGCAGGCGTATACCGGTTGTAATCCTCGTGGCATGACGTTGGCGCATGACAAAGCACTGACGAAGATGATTCTTTCGTATCATCGTTTGCTGGTGCCAAACTTCGCGGTGTTTCCGATGAATCGAAAGGTGCGGCGGCCGAAGCGCTTGAAGTTTCCGTTGCTGGTTAAGTCGATTAGCGAGGAAGGCTCGGTCGGCATCGCGCAGGCATCGATCGTCCACGACGACGAGAAGCTGGTGCAGCGCGTTGAGTTTATTCACCGGCAGAACAAGACCGATGCCATCGTTGAGCAATACATTAAGGGCCGCGAGATCTATGTCGGTGTGATTGGTAACCAGAACATTCAGACTTACGCGCCGTGGGAACTGGTGATGGAGAAGTTGCCGGAAGGCGCGGAGAATATAGCCACGCTGAAAGTGAAGTGGGACCCGGCTTACCAGGAGCGGGTTGGTGTGGCGACGAGAGCGGCGGATTTGACGCCCGAACAGGTCAAGACGCTCGAGCGGTTGTCGAAACGGATCTATCGGTATCTATTTTTGAGCGGGTACGCGCGGCTCGATTACCGGATGACAGAGGAAGGGCAGTTCTATTTGCTGGAGGCGAATCCGAATCCGCAGATCGCGCATCGTGAGGACTTCGCTGATTCGGCTGAGTATTCGGGCGTACCTTACGATCAGTTGTTGCAGAAGATACTCACGGTTGGTTTGAACTATGCCGGTCGCGCATAACCCCGGAAGCGCCGCCTCATTGGAAATTTAATTACTCCATACAGTCGAACGAATTTTCAGGATGTCGGGAGTTTTCTGCCCCATGACACTCGCTATAACTCTGCTTTTCACGCTGAACTTGTTGTTGAGGCTCCATAATGCGCGAGAGTTTGTTCCCGCAAAGGCGCAAAGGCGCAAAGAAAGATAGAAGATTGTCTTTGCGCATTTGCACCTTTAGGGGAGTCATATTGACTGATTCCCGCTATCGAAATTCCTGATTGACCCCATAAACATTGTTGTATACGCCTCGAACGTCGCAACTCATTCGTGACTTCTTTCAGTGCAAACGATTCATCCGTAAGGCGTTTCGTCACGAAACAGTCACATTGCCGCTTGAAGCACCATATTTCAGCCGCTAAGATGCCAGAGGTTTTAGCGGTGCCCTCCTCACGCAGAAATACCACAAAGTAAAAATCGATTGAGAGAAGGTACTTCCCTGTTTATGGAGCTACGAAATCTGTTCCCTCGTGTTGTGTTAGCCGGTTTGGCCCTCGTAGTTTTAACCAATTCAGCATTCGCCCAAACTCGTCCACAAGTAACAGCCCCTGGCGGTGATGTGAATGAAGTTTCGTGTTCGCCGGACGATCTTGCGCTCGTCGCCACCACACCCGTCGCGGAAACTAAGCCGGCCTGGGAAGCCAAGCCCAAACCAACGATTGATCTTGCGCCTTCGATTGGCTCATCGAGCTCCGGATTTATCAAGTTTGAGCCACTACTGATGGCTGCTATCGACGAGCGCCTTGGATCGCGCTATCGCTGGGGTGCAACTGGTCCAACCAGATTCGACTGTTCCGGATTCGTGTGGAGCATTTTCCAGGCGACGGGGATCAACTTCGAACGCGCCAGCGCGCGCAACCTGTTTATTCGCTTCCAACCCGCTCCGGCTGAAGAGCAGTTCAAGTTTGGAACGCTCGTATTCTTCAGTGGTTTGACGCACGTCGGCGTCGTTGCTGACGAGCATGGGTTCTATCATGCATCACGTCGCCAGGGAGTTATCTATTCAGAGTTTAATGAGTATTGGTTGAAGCGCATCGACGGCTTTCGCCGCGTGCCGCTCCCAATGCAGATCACAGACTAAAGCCCCAAAGAAGCCATAGCCACAAAAAGCACAAAAGGCACAAAATGATTGCTTGATCGTTTTTGTGCCTTTTGTGCTTTTTTGTGGCTACTCTTTTTGTGGTACAAAGCCGGCTCGATGTTCGTCGTCTCGAGCTTCCCAGACCACCAGGATCTTATCGACAGCTACATAACAGTTTTTGCCCTCCGCGTCTCGCAGGTGTAGCACACCCATTTCGACTTTGAGCACTTCGCCCCGCAGGCTCGAGGCGCCGCCACAGTAGATGTCAATCTTCTTGCCGATGAACTTCGCGAGAAAGTCTTCCACCTGGTCCTACTTCTTTATCTCTTTAAACGTGATCTTTACGACTGGGATTGTGTTTGGGTCGTCCTGCTGCTCGCGTTCGAATTTCATCAGATCGTAGTAGGCGCAGCGTTTGGTAATGGGAAACTCTCTGCACACCGCGGGTCGCGCGTGATAGATCGTGCAGCCACGCGTCTCAGGATTTATAAACTTGCACGCAACACCGAACAGCTCATCACGCTTGCGGCGCAATACTCTTTCCTTCGCGTACATCTTCGTGAAACGCGCTGTCGCCGCTTCTTCGGTGATACCGAAGTGTTTCGCCAAACGGCGAATGTCGCGCGGCGTCACCTGAACGCGGTCGTACACCGAGCAACAGAATGCAGGGCAATCCGTGCAGTCGTAAAAACTCTTCGGCTTACCGTTCCTATCACCCATGATCGATCCTGGTCTCCATCGGGTTACCGTCGTTTTGATTTCTTATATTCCGCGAGCAGCAAGCCCATGAACTGCTCGCGCTTCTCGTAGAGTCGCTTCGGCTCGCGCGGTTCGTGACGCGTAAGAGCATAAGCCGTAATGAGCGGAAGCGCTACCGTAGAATCGATATAACACACAACTGCGTCAGGCAGACGATCGGGATCGACCTTTCCCCACGACACTGCTTCACCCGGAGTCGCACCGGAAAGTCCACCAGTATCAGGACGCGCATCGGTCACTTGCAGAAAGTAATCGTGACCGCGTTCGTCGATACCGAGCACTTCCTGAATCTGCGGTTCGGTTTGTAAGAGAAAGTTTTTTGGCGAGCCACCACCGAGAATGAAAACCCCCGAGCGGCCTTTGGTCTTCTTTCCGTTACCCGACTTCACTTCACTACGTTTTGCGGCGAGCACTATCGAAGCGGTCTCATTAACGTCGAGCGACGGATCGAATGCGAGCTTATTACCTTGCAGCGCTTTGGCAGCGACATTCATGCCGATCGAAGAATCGCCCGGCGATGAAGTGTAAATGGGAACCGCATACTCATAAGCGACGCCCAGCAACGACTTCTCGCTGATGCCGAGTTTCTTTTCGCGTTCGTGAACGTAACGGCCGCACAGATAGTGAAACTCAGCGCTGGACATCGGGTGTTGAAACTCAGGACCTTCAATGATCTTGCGAAAGAACGCGTCGGTGTCGAGCAGCACTGAGTAATCAAAGAAGATGTCATAGATGCGGACGACTTCTTCTTCACGCAGGACCACGTCTGACGTCTGCGCGTTTCCCTGGTGCATGGCGAGCCCGATGCCGAAGTGCGTATCGTGATAGAGATTGGCGCCAGTGGAAATGATCCAGTCGACAAAGCCTGCTTTGATGAGTGGAATCAACGCGGAGATTCCGAGACCTGCTGGTGTCAGTGCTCCGGTCAGCGAGAGACCGATCGTCACCTCAGGTTCCAGCATCTTTTTTGTAAAGAGTTGACACGCTTCACGCAGGCGCGCGGCGTTGTAAGCCAGAAAAGACTCGTCGATTAGATCCGCGACGGCGACATTCTTCTCGATTGGCGCCGGATCGATGCGTTTACCCCGAAGGAATTTGCTCTTGTGTTTATTACCCATGTGTTCTTTGTGCCTTTTTATGGCAACTTATCCGTGGCTTGCTTCCGTTGCGTTCTCTTCCTGCGCTTTTCTGACGCGCAACCGCAGAATGCGTCGTTCATCTGCTTCCAACACTTCCACTTCAAGACCACGTATTGTCAAAACTTCGCCGACAGCAGGAACTTTCCCCGATTCGTTAATTACCAGTCCCGCGATGGTGGTGAAATCGTCGGCTTCGATCTCCATGTCGAAGAGTCGCTCGATTTTACCGATCTCAATTGAGGCCTGGACCTCGTAGCTGCCGTCATTGTGTTCGACTATCTCTTCCAGCTCTTCGCCTGCGATGTCTTCGTCTTCAATCTCGCCGACGATCTCTTCGAGAATGTCTTCGACAGTGACGAGGCCGCAAACGCCGCCGTACTCGTCAATCACCATCGCGAGCTGCACGTGAGCTTTCTGCATCTCCTCGAGCAACTCTGCCACCGGTTTCGTTTCCGGCACGAAGTAAACGGAACGTATCAGCGGTTGGATGTTTTCGTCTTCGCGTCCTTCAGCCCAACTCAGCAGCAGGTCGCGTACATAAATCATGCCCTCGACGTTATCGATCTGATCGCGATAGACCGGCAGGCGCGAGTATTTCGACTCCAGGATTACATCGCGCGCTTCGCGCACAGTTGCGGTTACCGGGACGGCGACGATGTCAGGCCGAGGCGCCATCACTTCACTCACGCGCGTGTCGCCAAAGTCGATGATCGAATGGATCAGCTCGCCTTCTTCCTCTTCGAGTATGCCTTCAGCTTCGCCGAGATCGATCAGGGCTTGTAAGTTCCCGCTGTCATCTTCTTCTTCCTCCTCTTCGCCGTCTTCAGCAATCTGGTCCTTGCGACGCGACCGATCGAAGAGTCGCTGAAAGGGATCGGCGATGAACGCCATGATCGGGAAAAAGGGACGAACGACTGGCAGCAGGAAGAGCAGCGTGCCTTCCGGATTGCGCGTTGAAATGAATAGCGGGATCAGTTGTCGAAAAATTCCGGCGAGGATAAGTCCGGCAAGTAAACCTACGAGTACGAGACGCTTCTCTGGATAAAGAAGGGTGAGTGAGAGCGACGTGATGAGGACGGCGACCACGACGAGCAGGATTTGGATCATCGCCGACAGTGCGAAACTAAAGCGCGGGCGATTCTCCAGTGCTTGCTGTAGGAAGACTCTCGATCGTGGCTCAGGCTTGTCTCCATTCTCGCCAATCAGACGGCGCAGTCGCACATCGCTTAACTGGGCAAAGGCCATGTCGACCGTGGCCAGCAAGGAGAGCACTATCAGCAGAAGGAGCGCAAGCCCTATTTCAAGTTCCATCAATGGGGAGAATAGTAAATGATTACGGTCTTAACGGGAAACATTG
>JAICQI010000592.1 GCA_025937955.1 Pyrinomonadaceae bacterium | reverse complement strand
ACGCCCTTAAGTCTAACCTCGCCTGTAGTCGCGGCTGACCGTTCCGCACTTGGATCGGGTCAGTAAAGTGAGCGATATCGACCTGGTCAATCCACAGCAGTCAAAATCGTTATAATACCGCATACTGATAACTGACCAGGTCGCTACCGCTCCCTGTACTGACCCGATCCAAAAATGATTTGGACTTTTGAAGCAAAGCCATGTCGCGCGGAAAGACAGCAAAGGTGCTTATGTTGGTTGCGGTTCTATACGCCGTATCCCGTTCATAGCTGGGTTGTTTGCTATCGGGGATCGAGATGGTCCCAGGATCTATCCGCGCTCATATCACACCGTCTTGTACATGATCAGCTACGAAATGGTGCGGGATGAAAAACCAAGGCAAAGCCCCGAATTCGAGCGTCCCTGGTTTTACGGATTACCCAGACACAGAATCCAGTCTTCCGAACAGGAAATGTTACTTCCGGCTGGCGGCGGCTACGCTGCGAGTCGGATCGGCGCCTTCCCAACGAACGTCGGCGGTTGGACCATAGGTTGAAGGTACGCTCTTATTCAGCAGGCGCAAATATACTCCGAGTTGGGCGCGATGATGCGCGGTGTGCAGGACGCGCCGCCAGAAAATCCATATTCGCTCGCGCTCCACATCAAAGAATGGAACAACTGCAAGCCACCAGTCCTCACTCTGCTTTGCCATGAAGTGCAAACGTTCGCGCGAGAGCTCGACCATTCGTGCGGCAAACGCTTGAGGGGTGCGGTTCTGAGGGAGGACCTCGTTCGCCGGCACTTCCGGCAAGCCCAGAAACTCGCCAAAGAACCGGCGCTCTGACAGAAGCTCGTGCTCGATGATCTCTCCCACCGTACTGGAACGCTCATGTGGCTTGAAAGAGAGATCTTCTTCCGCGAATTCGTGCCAAACGCAGTTGAGCTTGTTCACCTCACTCGCATAGGTCCGCAGCAGGTGTTGAAAAATGCTGGTTGAAGCAACCGGGATCTCATCATCTCTGATTACGATGTCTTCGTATTTCATGATTCCTCAAAATGTAAAGATGGCCGCAAATTCCGAGCGAATATTGTGCGTGGTGTAACTCGGAATACCGCGAAACAGCGGGAGCAGGCCCGTGTGAGAATCCGCGCGCGTGCGGTAGTAGCCCTGCTCGTAACCAAACGTAACCCACTGGTTCCATTTGTATTGAATGTTGCCGGAGAACAGATCACTCCAACTGCCACGCACACCAAAGCGTCGCGCGTCGCGCGCTACTACTTGATCGCCGCCGTAATAGAGGAAAGCAGTCCAGCCCGCGTTACGACCTTTTGGATCGGCATTGAATATTCGCGATAAAGGAAACCCGATCTGGACAAATCCGCCGTGAGCGCGCACGGGTCGCTGCGGTGCGACAACGGGAATATCGTTGTCCAGTCCGAAGACAACCGTTGACGAGCCATCGATCGAAGTCGCAGTTGCGGTACTTGTCAGGCCGAAAGTGTCGTTGAAGTTGGATAGTAATTGCCCTGCGAGAAAGAAGCGCAGATCGGAACCACCGTAATACTTCCCAACCAGGGTCACAAAATGCGTCGGCAACTGAAACTCGGCTGAATAACCGTTGCTATCGCTGCTAACCTCCGCGCCATTCGGAAACGCCGCTCTAAATCCAACAGGCACGTTCGCGGCGGTAACGATCGCAGTGCGCTCTGCATGTTCGAAACTAAAGATCAGTTGCGCTGGAGCGACGCCTGCGGCTTTATCAAGCTGCCATTGAAGTACGGCGCGACCTTGAATTCCCGGCTTCTCTGAATCCACTCCCTGTCTTTCACCGAATGCCAGTTGATTGGCAACATCACTCGGCAGATTTCCGAAAGCCGGCAGCACGATTGCTATCTCTGGTCCAAATCGGAAATCGCGCGAGCCGCCAAACTTGTGATTCAAACCAAACTTGACCTGCGGAATGCGTGTGTAAGCTGCACCGTAACCAACGCCGCCGAAGTTTGTGTTCTCGATCATGTTGGGTAATGTCGATGAGACGAATGGCGACCAGTCTTGTCCAAACAAAGCGAAGAAGCTGTCGTTTTCACCAACGCGACGATCGATTCTGACCCATGCCAGGCGCAATGACGGTTGATTGGAGCGAATCGAAGTGATATTGCGATTGTTGGAGCGCGGGAAATCACCTTCGAAATCAAACTCGAGTTTTCCCGTAAGCGTTGTCTTCGGCGCCACATCCAGCCATTCGAAGTTTGCTCCAAGTCGCAGGCCACGTACGCGCACGTGAAACTCCGGTGAATTGTTCGGGCCTGTGTCTGACGCCAGGAGTGGTAACGGAAAATCATTACCCTGCGGGGATGATGAATCGTGAATGATGCTTGTTTTGAAAATGCCGTAGAGTTTGAGGCGAGCGCCGGTTCCTAGTTTTATATCCGGGATCAGTCCTTCGCGTTTCGGTGATTCAATTCCCATTAATCGAACTGGCGCGATTGCGGCAATTACAGCAGGGGTCGGTTGTGGTTTGGGTGCGACTGGCTCCGCCGAACTGGTCTTATACTCGGCAGTGATCGTCTTCACCACTGGAGTAGCTGCCGTGGTGTGTAGCGCGTCGAATTCTGTCGCTGAGATCACGCCTTTGTCGCGCAAAAGCGCCGCCAGTCGATCTCTTTGCTCGGCAGGTGAGGCATTGATCGTAATCGCGCGGACTTCGGCCTCAGTCAGGATTCCTTTCGTTTGAAGCACTCGGACGAGGGGATCACCCGTGTCAGCGCTTTGCGAGTAAACAGTTATCCCACTTCCCAAGCTAACAATCACAAGCAGAGTAAGACGTAGATAGATACCCATTGATTAGATCCCTTCTCTATTGACAAAGATCAAAACGGCTGTCGCCCGTTTCACGGGCTGCAAAATGATGTGTGCTTTGATCCTGGGGCTCACGCCCCAGGCTTTATGCTTACGCCTGCTTCGCAGGCTAGGGGGTTACAAATTCTCGCGCGTGTCCTGGTCCTGGTCCCAACGTTCAAGCATCCGCGCTCGCTCGTCTTGTCGCTGCTTCTCGCGTTCATACGCCTCGCGTGGATCGCGCCCGGTTACGGCGCGATACCAACCCGGGTGATGTGTCCACGCCCATTTTTCCGACACTGTGCCGTCGATCATCGAATGAAGAGTTCCTGGTTGGTGTGATGTCCCTTCATAAATGTGAATGATGAAACCTGCCAACATCACCAGCGCTGCAATATCATGAATCACATAACTTGCTGCTACAACCCAACGTCCGACGAGATCGTCGAACCACATCAGCACGCCCGTGATGAGAAACAAAACGGCACTTACTACAATCGCCCAAAAGTAGATCTTTTGACCGCCATTGAAGAAGCCCACATCGTCGGGCTCAACCCGGTGCTGATGAGTTGAATACTCCTTGAGGTGCCTGAGCCAACGACGATCTGCTTGTGTCCACACCATTGGCGCAAACCAGTTAAGAAATTGGAAAAAGAAAAAGAGCGAGAAGAGCAGACCGAACCAGGGATGGAGCAGTCGCGTCCGGGGTCCGCCGCCAAACAGAGGTGTTAGCCAACTGTATAGCCACGGTGAATAGATTGCGAAGCCGGAAACCAGCGAAAGCACAAAGAAAATTGCTACTGACCAGTGCAACACTCGCGTGTAAACCGGGTGTCGCAACAATTCGCCACGATGCACAATTGTTTCGCCGACACGATCTGCCTCGCGTCGCGCACGTTCATCAAATCGATCGACAGTGCTCATGGCGTCTCCCTCCGTTTTGCTTCAACTGTATCCGGTTGCGTTGGCAGCGGCGGCGGCGATTCGGGTTGTGGCAATCTTGGCCCAACCGCAACACGGTGAAAGAAAATAGCCAGCACCCCTAACACCCCCATCAATAAGCCGGCCGGTTTTGCCAACCATTTCCAATAGGTGTAGCTGGGGGGAATGATCGGATTCGCAGGCAGACCGTATCGCTCGGGACGCTTGATGTCGTGCAGTACGTAAATCACGTGCGTCCCTTTGATTGATTCCGGATCGTAAACACCCGCATCCGCGAAACCCGAGACTTCGCGCAATTGTTTCGCGCGCAAGCCGGCAATCTGCACCATCTCCGATTTGGTTCCAAACTTCAGGCAACCCGTCGGGCACGCCTTAATGCAAGCAGGTTCGAGACCTTGCCCGACACGATCGGAACAGAGCGTGCACTTGTAAACTTTCTTCGTGTTTGGATGAAACTTGGGAATATCGAAGGGACAACCTGAAATACAGTAGCCACAGCCGATGCAGTTCTCTTGTTGAAAATCGACGATGCCGTT
>JAICQI010000632.1 GCA_025937955.1 Pyrinomonadaceae bacterium | reverse complement strand
GGGAGACGGGCGGCCACGGAGTGCCGCCCCTACAAATTAGCGGACGCCTAACAAGATATCGACCGTTAGTTGATCGAGACGTTCCTACGGCAACGGCTTGCGCGCTAGCTCGGTGCGATCGAGTGGGAGATCCTTTAACTTTTGCGCCTTCTCACGACTGTAGCGCCCGAGCGGTTCTGAGTGGTCGCCGTTGGTGCTATGTATCTCATCAAGCAGCGCCTTAATCTCACGGTCTTCGTCAAACTGCCGCGCCTTCTCCTTGAGAATCAGATAATTCCTCATGCACCCCGCCGCAAACTCCCAAACACCTTCCTCGTTCTCACTGCGATACGAGTGCGCATCAAAGTGGCGTGGTCCATCGTAAGCAGATTCAAGCAACCTCACCAAAAAGAACAAGTTCTTGAACGACTCCGATCCAAAACGCAGATCCTGATCGAAGCGCGGCCCCTTCTGATCGTTGAGATCGATGTGAAACAGCTTCCCTGCCTCGATCGCCTGGGCCACCACGTGATAGAAGTTGAGCCCCGACATCTGTTCGTGACCGACTTCAGGATTAACCCCCACCATGTCCGGATGATCGAGCGTCGCAATAAACGCGAGCATCGCGCCCGTCGTCGGCAGATAGATATCGCCACGCGGCTCATTCGGTTTCGCTTCGAGCGCGAACTTGTAGTCGTAACCCTGATCGAGAGCGTATTCGCAAAGGAAGTTCATTGCTTCACGATTCCACTTCAGCGCCTCGCGCGGATCTTTCGCGGCATCGACTTCAGCGCCCTCGCGCCCTCCCCAAAACACGTAAATGTGCGCGCCAAGCTCCGCGCCGAGATCCATCGATCGCATCGTCTTCTGCAACGCGTACAAGCGCACGCGCGGATCGCTGGACGTAAAAGCGCCGTCTTTGAAAACCGGATCGTAGAAAAGATTAGTGGTCGCCATCGGCACTTTCATGCCGTGGTCGTCGAGCGCCTGTTTGAACTCACGGACGATACGATCGCGCTCAGCCGCCGTGGCCTCGATCGGCACGAGATCGTTGTCGTGCAGATTGACGCCGTAAGCACCGAGCTCACTTAAACGCTTCACGATAGTCACCGGACTAACACTCGCCCGCGTCGCATCGCCAAACGGATCGCGCCCGCGGTTGCCGACAGTCCACAACCCAAAAGTAAACTTATGTTCCGGTTTCGGTTGATAATTATTGCTTGCCATGTCGCCCTCTCTGCTCTAAGGCATTTGTGTCGATTACTGCATCCAGCGCCGGCTTCGGTTGGCCCAAGCGGTCGAACAGCAGCGGGTAATTCCTTCGGCCTTTCATGGGCCAGTTGTTCAGCCACGAATCACCATCGGCGACACCCCAAAATGTTACGCGCTCGATGGAGTTACGATGCTTTAAGTAAACTTTAAACAACTCCGCATAACGTTTCGCCAGCGCCGCCTGCATCGTGTCAGGTAAGCGATCGACGTATGGGTTCAACTTCGGAGTCACGGGAGTGTCGACGGCGTAATCCGCACCCGGCTTGGTCGTGCGAGGAAGTACGTCGACGTCAAGCTCCGTGATGTGAACTTTGAGTCCCAACGCCGAGAACGCAGCAATGGTGGCGTCTTCATCCGCGACTGACGGCCAATCCATCAGATTATGATTTTGCAAACCTACTCCGGAGACGGTTACGCCTGCCGCTAACAGATTCTTAACCAGCTTGACTGCGCCTGCACGTTTGGCGGGCAGTTCGAGATCGTAATCGTTGTAGTAGAGCTCGACGTTTGGATCTGCTTCGTGCGCGAATTGAAACGCTTTCACGAGGTAATCTTCGCCGATGATCTTGAACCACGGCGACTGTCGCATCGTGCCATCCTGGTTGAGCGCTTCGTTTACCACGTCCCAGCCTTTGATTCTACCCTTGTAACGACCGACGACCGTGAAGATGTGCTCGCGCATGCGGCTCAACAGCGTTTCGCGATCGACCGGTTTGCCCTGCTCGTCTTCAAACACCCAACGCGGCGTTTGGTTGTGCCAGACGAGCGTGTGCCCGACGATGAACATTCCATGCTTTTCGCCAAACTCGACAAAGCGATCGGATGCGGCGAAATCGTACTTGTCGGGCCGCGGATGAACCAGCGCCCACTTTAAGATGTTTTCCGGCGTAATAGAGTTGAAGTGCGTTCGCACAATCTCAGCGCCGCGCGTGTCCTTCTCGAAGATCTGGTTGCTATTGAGCGCCGCGCCGATCATGAAATCATTCTTGAACGCTTCCTTGAGCGTCGCTCGACTCGAGGTCGATCCTCCAGAGACACCCAAACCGATCAAGAAAAGCAGCACAAACAGCAAATAATTTTTGTGCCTTTTGTGTCTTCTTGTGCCTTTTCGCGGCTTATTTCGCAACGACTTCGAGCTTAACAGTTTCATATTTTACTGAACTCGTGCCGACCATGATGTCGAACCAACCCGGCTCGACAACGTTCTTCATATTCAGATCAAGGAACGAAAGCTTGTCGGGCGTGATCACAAACTCAACCGTTTTCGTCTCACCCGGCGCGAGCGAGATGCGCTTGAAGTCTTTCAGTTCCATCACCGGCCGCGTGACCGAGCTCACCAAATCGCGAATGTAAAGCTGCACGATCTCATCACCCGCGCGCTTGCCGGAATTCGTGATGCTAACGCTGACCTTCGCTTCGCCCGCTACGCCGATCTTCGCCGGACTAATCTTCAAATTCGAGTACGCAAACGTCGTGTAACTCAGCCCAAACCCAAACGGAAACAGCGGCTCCTTGTTCGCAAACAGATAACCTCGCCGCGCCGTTGGTTTGCGGTTGTAGTACAACGGCAACTGCCCCACTGAGCGCGGAAAACTGATCGTGAGCTTTCCGGCGGGATTGTAATCACCAAAAAGGACATCCGCGACGCCAACGCCGGTTTCCTGACCTAAATAAAATCCCTCGAGGATAGCCGGCACGTTTTCCGCGATGTAGTTGATCGAGAGTGGACCACTATTAATCAGCAAAACGATCGTCGGCTTGCCCGTCTCGAGAACCGCTTTCACCAGATCGTTCTGGCGCCCAATCAACTCGAGACTGTCGCGATCGCCGAGATGATTGTCGGCCCAACCTTCCTTGTTCGTGTCCTCGTTGCCGCCGAGTACGAGTAGCGCGACGTCCGCGGTCTTTGCGACTTGCACTGCTTCCGCAATCAGTTTGCGATCTTCCGCCGGATCGCTGAGATTGGCCGTATCAGCAAACCAGTCGCCACCCTCTTTCGTGATCTTGCATCCTTCCGCGTACGCGACCTTGAGCCTGTCGCCCACCTTGTCCTTGATGCCCTGGAGCACGCTCACGCCACGCAAGGGGTTATCGCTGTAACCGCCGAGATGCACTTGAGCCGCGTTTGGACCAATCACTGCAATCGACTTCAACGCACTCAGATTCAACGGCAACAGGTTGTTTTGATTTTTCAACAGCGTGATCGAGCGGCGCGCCGCTTCAGCCGCCAACGCTCGATGCTCGCTCGAATTCGTCACACGCACCGCACGTTCGACGTCAACGTACGGATTCTCGAAAAGACCAAGCAAAAACTTCGCGCGCAGGTTTCGCGCGACTGCGCGATTGAGCGTCGCTTCTGATACTTGCCCCTCTTTGACCAACTGTAGCAGCGTCGGGTAAGTGTCGGGATCGGGAAGTTCCGTATCGACGCCGGCTTCGATCGCGAGTTTCGCAGCATTCGCTTTATCCGAGGCGACGTGATGGAGATCGACCATTTGCGGGATGGCGTAATAGTCGGAAACAACGAGACCATCAAAGCCCCACTCCTCGCGCAGCACTTTCTCGAGCAACCACTTGTTCGCGTGCGACGGCACGCCATCGATCTCGTTGTACGAAGGCATCACGCTCATGATGCCGGCTTCAACCACCGCGGCTTTGAAGCTGGGCAGAAAATATTCGCGCAACGTTCGTTCGGAAAAGCTCACTGGTCCAATGTTAGTGCCGCTTTCCGGTTGACCATGCGCCGTGAAATGCTT
>JAICQI010000206.1 GCA_025937955.1 Pyrinomonadaceae bacterium | reverse complement strand
TGAAGACTACAGTCGCGCGGGCATCCTGATGCTGCCGGTCGTCGAACCCGACGGCCGCGTGACGGCGCAACAGATCGTTGTTTATACGCTGATGTTGCTGCCGGTCAGCCTGCTGCCGACAGTGATGGGAATGTCCGGAAGGATTTATTTCGTGGGAGCGATCGTGCTCGGACTGCTTTTTCTCTATAGCAGTCTGCGAGCGGCATTTTCGATGTCACGGCAACATGCGCGTCGTTTGTTGCTGGCGTCAGTACTCTACTTACCGCTGCTTTTTGTCTTGATGGTTTTGAATAGATAGTAAGCATTGCCTCAAAACAGACACCAAAGGAGATGTAACCGATGGGACGAGTTCTTGCGGTTATTATCTGGATTATCACGCTGCTGTCGGTGTTGCTATTCGTCGCCGGGAAATGGTGGTTTCCTGAGGGGATCTCTTCGCACGCACCAGCTCTCGACCGGCAGTTTTTGATCACCATTCTGGTAGTCGGTATTTCCTTTACAGCCGCGCAAGTCGGGCTCGGTTGGATGGTCTGGAAATATCGCGACACCGGGTCGAGCACGGACCGCGCAGTTTATTCCCACGGCAGCAATCGTCTGGAGGTGCTCTGGACGGTCATCACCGCGGTTGTATTCATCACGCTCGGAGTGATGGGCCAAAGTGTCTGGGCTTCGTTGCGCCTGAACGATGCGCCGCCGGGTTCTTACACGGTGGAGGTAGTAGCGCAACAGTTTCAATGGAACTTCCACTACGCCGGCAAGGACAACAAATTCGGCCGCACCGATCCGAAGTTCATCGACGACGGCTCGCTCAACTTCATCGGCCTCGATGCATCGGATGCGAGTTCGGCTGACGACGCGGTGACCGCGGCACTCGTGATTCCAGTTAATCGCCCGGTCGAGCTGCGACTGCGATCGAAAGACGTCATTCACAACTTCTGGGTACCACAACTCCGCTTCAAGCAGGACCTCGTCCCCGGCATGGAGATCAAGGTCCACTTCACGGCAAACAAAGTCGGGAAGTACGAACTGGCCTGCGCCGAGCTTTGCGGGCAGCTTCACTTCAAGATGAGGAGCTACATGCTGGTGGTGCCTGAAGAAGAGATCCAGTCGCTTCAGGCTATGCCGCAGGAGCAATTTCAGACGCGCCTGGCGGAGTTGATAAACCAGTATCAATTGCCGAACTACCAGTAAAGAATGGGTCCTATAGGACCTATAGACCTATTTTTGAACGAGGAGACGACAGATGTCAGTTGAGACTCACGAGGGCGTACACCGGCACCCGGCGCCGACGGGCTTCATACGTAAGTACATCTTCAGCGTGGACCACAAAGTCATAGGCATCCAGTACATCATGCTGGCGCTGGCTGCAGTGGTGGTCGGAATGATCATGTCGCTGCTGATGCGATTGAACTTGTCATGGCCGGGTACGAGTTGGCCCATCCTGGAGACGTTGTTTCCCACGGGCGCGCCCGGTGGCGTCATGACACCGGAGTTTTACCTGTCACTCGTCACCATGCACGGCACCATCATGGTGTTCTTCGTGCTCACGACGGCGCCGCAGGGTGGTTTTGGCAACTACTTCCTGCCAATCCAGATCGGCGCTGAAGACATGGCGTTTCCCACTTTAAACATGCTGTCATTCTGGGTAACGCTGGTCGGTTTCATCGTCATCCTGCTGGCGATCTTTGTTGAGGGCAATCAGGCGATTGGGGAGGCTTTTAGCGCACTTGGACCATCGTTCGCCGGCGGCAGTGGGACAGTCGGGCCGATCGGCGGTTGGACTGGATATGCGCCATTGAGCACGCTGGGCAAGATTGCGGGTCCGGGGCAGGGCGCGGGCATGAACCTTTGGGTAATCAGTATCGCGATCTTCTGCGTCGGCTCTCTCCTGGGCGCGTTGAATTTCATCACGACGCTGCTGAACATGCGCACGAAAGGCATGTCGTTGATGCGCATGCCATTGACCTGCTGGGCGTGGTTTACGACTGCCGTGCTGGCGTTGTTATCGTTCCCCGTACTGCTCGGCGGCGGCATTCTGATGCTGCTGGATCGCATCGCGGGCACCAGCTTCTTTATCCCGAGCGGACTGTACGTGAGCGGATTGCTTTCGGGCTCAAATCCAAACTTCCCGTTGCACACGGGCGGCTCACCGATTCTCTGGCAACACCTCTTCTGGTTCTTTGGCCATCCTGAGGTTTACATCGCAATCCTGCCTGGCATGGGCGCCACGTCCCACATTCTTGCGACTTTCGCACGCAAGCCCGTTTTTGGTTATCGCGCGATGGTGTTTGCGATCTTCGCGATCGGGCTGCTCGGATTCTTCGTGTGGGGCCACCACATGTTCATCAGTGGCATGAGTCCCTACTCTGCCATCGCGTTCTCCGTGTTAACGCTTTCGATCGGTGTTCCTTCGGCAGTGAAGACGTTCAATTGGCTGGGCACGTTGTGGGGAGCGCGCATTCGCTTCACGACGGCGATGTTGTTCGCGATCGGATTTGTTTCGCTCTTTGTCGCCGGCGGTATTACCGGTTTGATCCTCGGACAAAGTTCACTGGATCTGCCGATGCACGACACTTACATCGTTACGGCTCACTTCCACCTCGTGATGGGCGTGGCATCGATCTTCGGCATGTTTGCGGCACTCTACTTTTGGTTTCCGAAGATGTTTGGCCGCTTCATGAGTGAATCTATCGGGCGAATTCACTTCTGGATGACATTCATCGGCGTCTACGCGATCTTCGTGCCCATGCACATCATGGGCATCGTTGGCATGCCGCGCCGGTTTTCGAGTTTCACTGAGTACAGGTTCCTCGACAGTTTGCAACCACTCGTGGTTTT
Source organism: Pyrinomonadaceae bacterium (assembly GCA_025937955.1). Classification (GTDB taxonomy): domain Bacteria; phylum Acidobacteriota; class Blastocatellia; order Pyrinomonadales; family Pyrinomonadaceae; genus PSRF01. The sequence goes on along the minus strand of JAICQI010000206.1, from coordinate 5,842 downwards.
AGTGACGGTGGCAGCAATTATCACCATCGCCGCACAACTTCTCTTCTACTTCAATGTCTTTTGGAGCATTTTCAAAGGCAAGAAAGCGGGTGACAATCCGTGGGAAGCCACGACACTCGAGTGGAACACTGCGACACCACCGCCACATGATAATTTCGCGGGCGTGTTGCCGACGGTCTATCACGGGCCGTACGAGTTTGCTGTGCCCGGAGCTCCGAAAGACTACGTAATGCAAACCGATCCAGCTGTCGAGGTACCAAGCGGTAATGGCCACAATGGTCACAAGCACTAGACGAGTAATTCAAAAGGGCGCGGGGGGTGGTCCCGGAATGCCGGGACCAAACGGCAATGGCTCGAAAGGCCCGTTTCGAGATCACGATTCGAGAGCAAATCGCTACCGGATCGGCATGTGGGTAGGCCTTGCGTCCATCGCGATGATGTTTACATCGCTGAGCAGCGCCTACATCGTCCGCTCGGGGACGGCGGCCGACTGGTTGCCCTTGCGGATTCCGCGGGTGATGTTTGTCAGTACCGCGTTGATCCTGCTCAGCAGCGTCACGATCGAATTTGCAAGACGAAAACTCAAACAGAGTTTTGCCGGCGCTTATTCGAAGTATTTATTGCTGACCGGAATTCTCGGACTGGCGTTTCTCATTTCGCAGTTGATTGCGTGGCGGCAACTGGCCAGCCAGGGGATTTACGTTTCTAGCCATCCGCATAGTTCGTTCTTTTACCTGCTGACGGGCGCGCACGCCGTGCACATCGCGGGTGGATTACTGGCACTGGGTTTCTTATGGCTGCGTTCACGTCGAAAGTCAGATGAAGGACCTGCTTTCGTGGCGAAGCGGCAAGCAACGGCGGATTCGGTATCGATTTACTGGCATTTCATGGACGGTCTTTGGATCTACCTATTCCTACTCCTATTCCTTTGGAGGTGACAGGGTGAGCACTGAAGCACGTGCGGCAACTTTTTCGGCAGTAGATTGGGAAGGCGGCGCCCTTCCTTATCGTGTGGGCCATCGCAAGTTGGGAATGTGGTTGTTCATCGTTTCCGACTCGCTGACGTTTTCGGCGCTGCTCTTTGGCTACAGCTATCTGCGCGCGTCAAACGTCTGGCCGACCCCCTTTCCTTTCTGGCCCAGCATCATCTTTTCATCGGTGATGACTTTCTGCCTGCTGTCGTCGAGCTTGACGATGGTGTTTGGCGTGTCAGCTTCGAGCAAAGGCGACAAGGACAAGGCGCGGAAATGGATCCTGGCCACGATCGTCTTCGGCGTCGCCTTCATCGTGCTGCACTTGATCGAGTGGAAACACCTGATGGACGAAGGTCTGCGGCCCTTCTACCTGCCCGAACATTGGGTGAAAGCGTTTACGACTGAGGGCGTTCCACCGTCGCCGTTGTTTGGGGCAACGTTCTTCACGATCACCGGGTTGCACATGTTTCACGTCGCTTCGGGCGCAGTCTACCTGTTGGTCGTCGCTCTGCGTATCAAGAAACTGAAGCACGAAGATGTTGAGATCAGCGGCCTGTACTGGCACTTCGTCGACCTCGTCTGGATGTTTGTTTTCCCGCTGATTTACATCATGTCAGTGGATGCGCACGGACATCTGGCTGGTCACTAAGCCATCAGTGGAGGGAATCGAAATGACTGCGGACGCACACGTTGAAGAACATTTTGCCGGCACTAACAAGCTGTTCATCTCGATCTGGGTTTGGCTGGTGGTTCTGACGCTGATCGAGATCTTCCTGGCTTACAAGCCGATGTCCATCTTTTTGATGCTGACCGTGCTGCTTGGCCTGTCAATCATCAAGGCGGCGCTGATCGTAGCTTACTTCATGCACTTGAAGTTTGAGCGTCTGAGTTTGATACTGACGATTGTTCCGGCGCTGGTGGTTTGTATTCTGCTATTGTCTGTGTTTTTCCCTGACAGCTTTCGTTCGTTGGGGCTGCGCTATAAATTCCAGGAGCAACCGCCGGTCGCGCCGGCGCCTTTGGAGGAACCGTAATGCATTCGAGTTGGCGGCGAGTTTTGGTTTTGGTCGTCGTGGCAGTCGTGGTTGTGCTGTTGGCGAATACTTATGCCGACGCGCAATGCTCGATGTGCCGCGCCGGCTTAACCAGCGTCACCAACGCGCGCTTTATTCGTAACTTCAATATCGGCGTACTGGTCCTGTTGGCGCCTCCGGTTGTGATCTTCTGTTCGATCTTTATCGTGTTGAGAAGGTATAGAGCCGCAGATGAACGCAGATCTTCGCAGATAGAAAAAGAAGTCTGATCTGCGTCATTTGCGTTTATCTGCGGCTAAGTTATGGCTGACGATAATCCTTTAGCGCTGGATGTCGAGAAACGCACGACGCGTGGGCGGTTTTGTCCGCGCTGTGGGGGAAAGATCATTCCCTCGAATCGTGCGGTCTACCAGTCGGGCGCGGATCCCACGGGGTCGTTTCCGTTGTGGCAATGTGAGAGATGTGGGTATGAAGAAGTCGGCGAGCGGCGTAAGCCGGCTGGAAAAGCGAAACACTAATCTTACGATCAGATGAACAGAGAACTCGGACTGCTAAACTTGATCTGCATACTGGTGGCGGTGGCCTTTCTGGCGCTGGCCATCTACAGCGTGTTTGCTGCGGGCGACTTTTTCACCACTGACAATCTTTTCATCATCACCGTCAGCCTGGTGATGGCGCTGGTGTTTGCCATCAATCCGCTGCTCTACCTCAAATCTGAGGGCCGCTTGCCGGTGCCGTTTATGAAGAAGTCCGTTGCGGCGGCGCCGAACAGCGAGTGGGGACAAATCAAGTCGAGCGCTCCGCCCCTGCTCGACGCTAAAGGCCGCGCGGTTCCCCCTGACGTCAGAGCCATTGTCGCGAGGCTTGGTCAATCGCAAGCTAAAGACGTCTAAGTTTCGTGGATGAGCTTACCAAAAAAGTTTTGAACAGCTTCGCGCACTGGCGCAAGGAGACGCTCGATCTGCACGAATTGTTCGAAGCGGGCGGCAACGATCCCGAAGCACGCACAGCCGTGTTTGATATCGTTGAGCGACTCGTGAAGGAAGGCTTGCTCGCTGAAGAAGGGAACGACTTCTACTCACTAACCGAGAAGGGCAAAGCCGCAACGAAAGAAAATGAGCCACAAAAAGGCACATAAAGCACAAAAGATGTAACTGAGGTTGGGTTTTCGTATTTGGCTTTCATTTTGTGCTTTATGTGCCTTTTTGTGGCTAAAAATTTTTTGTGCCTTTTGTGGGCTATGAATGAGTACCTTTCTTATCTGCCGCACGTCAATGCTTGTTTGAATGGCACGAGTGCGGTGTTGTTGTTTTCCGGATATTTGTTCATCAGGTCGGGGAATGTTGCGGCTCACCGGGCGTGCCAATTGAGCGCGCTGGCCGTCTCGATCCTTTTCCTCGCTTCCTATCTCACTTACCACTTTAACCACGGCACTACACGTTTTCAGGGGACGGGTCTGGCGCGTCCGATCTACTTCACTGTCCTGACCAGCCACACCATCCTGGCCATGGTGATCGTTCCGCTCGTCGTGCTCACGTTCTACCGCGCGTTCCGCCAGGACTTCACACGTCACCGCCGCATCGCGCGCATCACGCTGCCACTCTGGCTGTACGTGTCGATCACCGGTGTGATCGTTTATCTTATGCTTTACCAGATTTATCCTTCCTGAAATGGATAACGGCAATCATCCCGAGATAAAAGTGTCCGAAGCGCGCCGGCGCACTCCCGGGTCCGGGCCGATCTTGTTGCTGGCGGGACTCTTCGTGGCGGCGACGTTTCTGGCCTGGTACTTCTCGTGGTTTGGTCGCGAGCTGTCGCATGACGATATCTCGAAATACTTGGTAGACGAGAAAAATCCGCGTCACGTGCAGCACGCTTTGCTTCAAATTCAACAGCGCATGGAGCGTGGCGATCCCGAGGCGAAGAGTTGGTATCCGCAGTTAATTACACTGAGCGGCAATCCGGAAACGGAGTTTCGACTGACGGTCGCGTGGTTGATGGGGTTTGACAACCAGTCGCAGGAATTCCACCAGTCACTTTTGAAACTGTTGCGCGACCCGGAGCCGATCGTGCGTCGCAATGCTGCGCTGGCGCTGTTGCGATTCAACGACAGTAGTGGTCGTGAAGAGTTGTTGGCAGTGCTCCGGCCTTACCCGTTGAAGGCGCCCGTTGACGGTGTGGTTGCGAGTAGTATGCACGAGGGTGCAACGGTGGCGCGCAGGACGCTGCTGGCACGCATTCAGCAATCGGACAGAAGTGTCGTTGAGGTTCGATCGCCGTTGCCGGGACGAGTAGGCCGGATTTCCAAACCAAACGGTTCACAGATTACGCATGACGATGAACTGCTCAGTCTTTATTCTGACGAGGATAGTATCTGGGAAGCATTGCGCGGATTGGCGCTCGCGGGAAAAGCGGATGATTTGCCCCTCGTGCAGAGTTATGCCGATTCGACTGAGGTGTCGGGGCGCATAAAAGAACAAGCCGGCTTTACCGCGAAAGCAATTAGCCGCAGATAAAGCATTAGCCACAAAAAAGGCACAAAAGCACATAAATAGTTCCCGCTCCGAGGACAACTTTTGTGCTTTATGTGCCTTTTTGTGGCTTAAATCTTTTGTGCTTCTTTGGCTTTAGTAGGCTGTGATCCACCCTTTGGCGGTGGGGAATTGTTTTTCGGCGAGATCGATATTGAGGATGTGCGCGCCGGCTGCTCCGACTCTCTTGTTTGGACCAAAGGTTATGCGCGGCGAGATTCCGGTGTCGTAGTCGTAGAGACTTTCGAGGGCCGTAATGAGGCTTTCGCGGCTCAGGTCTTTGCCGGCTCGGGTTAGGGCTGCCACGAAGACTTTGGCGGCCGCGAATGCCGCGAGCTGTGAGGCCGTATGGCGAGGCGCGAACTTGTATTTCTCGTGCAGTGCGCGGAATTCTGACATTCCTTCGCTCGTGATGTCTGACGGCAGCGTCGGGAAGGCGACGTAGAGCTTGTCGTTGAATGCTGAAGTGGGGAACTCCTTGCCGGTCAGGACGCCAAGAAAGAAGAAGTACGGGCGCCAGTTAGCCGCTTCAGCTTCGCGAAGAAAATCTGATTGTTCTTTTCCGGTGCCAAAGAAGAAGACAGCTTTGGCGCCGCTGTTCTTTAGATCGTTGATGCCAGTCGTATCAACCTGCTTCAGGCCAATCTTTTTCGCTTGCCGCTGTGCTGCACTCGCCGCCGTCACACCAAGCGTATTCCCGCTATGAATAATTGCTATTGAGCCGTTCTGCAATTCGGGTTGTGCTGCGGCAAAGTTGACGAGTGATATTGCCTGTTCCTCGACACCGGGAAGCAGGTAGAAGAGATATCTGTTCACCGGTGTTTCGACGTGTGGCAGGAGCGTTGATGGTCCGATGAAGGGAATCTCTTCGTTACGTGCCAGGGTTGCGAGTTGTGTATCGGCACCGGCGCTCAAGCCGCCGACGAAAGCGAATACCTGATCGTCTCGAGCAAAGTTTTGCGCCGCGCCGACGTTGCCGATGCGGAGATCGATCTTGCGACTGAAAATACCGCCGCGATTATTCAGATCGTCGAAGTAGGCTGACAGGACGTCTTTCATTGCCGCGCCGGCATCAGCGAGCGCGCCTTCGGATGGTAAAACTAAACCTATCCTGATGTTGCTGTCCGTGAGACCGGGATCGAGATCGGAATCGATCCGTTTGAGATACGCGATCAGATCCGCCATGTCTGTCGCGGAGATCTTGTAACGCGGCATGGCGACCAGCAGGTTGTTGCCGTTTGCGTCGACGCCATTCACGACCGCGCGGATGAATGACGACTCGTTGAATGGTCCATGGTTGCGT
>JAICQI010000641.1 GCA_025937955.1 Pyrinomonadaceae bacterium | reverse complement strand
GTGAATCGGGGTTGTTTGTTGTGTGCGAAGTTCTTTCCGTTCTCACTCTGATATGCGTCATCTGCGGACGGCTTCCATCATCGAATTGCCGATTGCCGATTGCCGATTGTCGATTGCCGATTGCCGATTGCCAATTGCCAATTGCCAATAGCCGATTCCAATTGCCCGATTGCCGCTTTTGTACTTGGTTCTTAGTGCTTCGTCTTGGTTTTTCTTTTTTGTGACTTTTGTGCCTTTTTGTGGCTAAACTTTCTATCAAAGATCTCGATCTCCATAGCAAACGCGTCTTCATCCGCGTCGACTTCAACGTCCCGATCAAAGACGGCAAGGTTGACGACGACTCGCGCATAACAGCTGCCCTGCCAACGATTCAATACGCAATCGAACAGCAGGCGCGCGTGATCCTCGCTTCACATCTCGGACGGCCCAAGGGCCAGCGTGTCGAGAAATACAGTCTTCATCCCGTCGCGGAGCATCTTGCCGAACTGCTGAAACGTCCGGTGGCATTTGCGGATGACTGCATCGGCGAAGCTGCGCAGTCAAAAGTCAATTCGCTTGCTGACGGCGATGTGTTGTTACTCGAGAACCTTCGGTTCCATCCGGAAGAAGAGAAGAACGACGACGAGTTCGCAAAGCAGTTAGCCAGCTTGTGCGACGTTTACGTCAACGACGCTTTCGGCACTGCACACCGCGCACATGCTTCGACAGCAGGCATTACGCGCCACGTTTCGCAGGCCGCTGCCGGCATGCTGATGGAGAAGGAGCTCGAGTATCTCGGCAAAGCGATCGAAGATCCCGAGCATCCGTTTGTGGCGATACTCGGCGGCGCAAAAGTCTCAGACAAGATTCCCGTCATCAACGCGCTCATCGATCGCGGCGTGAACCAGCTGCTGATCGGCGGCGCGATGGCTTACACGTTTTTGAAAGCCGAGGGATTCACGGTCGGGAAGTCTCTTGTCGAAGACAGCATGCTCCAAACCGCGCTCGAGATTAAGAAGCGTGCGGAAGAGAAGGGAATTGAGCTTCTGCTGCCGACGGACCATCAGGTAGTTGACAGTTACGAGCCTGTCAAAGGCGAAAAGATCGTTACCAAAACGATTCCGATCGAGTTTACAAACATCGGGCTGGTGGGAATGGACATCGGCGTCGAGACAGTGGGCTACTTCGCGACTGCGCTCCAGGATGCGCGGTTGATCATCTGGAATGGTCCAATGGGCGTGTTTGAAGAACCACCATTCGATCAGGGAACGATTGGTGTCGCTAAGGCTGTTGCCGAAGCTGCCGATCGAGGCGCGACGGTGATCGTCGGCGGTGGCGACTCCGTTTCCGCCGTCACGCGCGCCGGCGTCGCCGATCGCATCACCCACATTTCAACCGGAGGCGGCGCCACACTCGAATTCCTCTCTGGCGATGAGTTGCCGGGCGTGGTGGCGTTGAGTGACAAATAGATGGCTAGTGAAAAGAAACAGTGTCCTGATTGTCGTGCTGACATGATCGAAGGATTTATCCTCGACATGACTTATGGCGGGCAGCTAGTGCCGCGCTGGCTGGCGGGCCGGCCGGAGAAATCAATGTGGACAGGTGTGAAAGCAAAAGGTAAGGAATGCCGATCGGTGGCTACATACCGTTGTGTGAAGTGCGGATTGCTCAGGTCGTATGCGACGACCGAGGCTGATCCGCCGGGCCTTTGGGGAAACTGAATGCGCAAACCTGTAATCGCCGGAAACTGGAAGATGTACAAGACGCTCAGCCAGGCAGTTGATACTGCGCTTGCGCTGAAGCCTCTCGTCGCAAATGCGAACCACTGCGATGTTGTAATCGCGCCAGTGTTCACCGCGATTAAGACAGTGGCCGATCGACTCGAAGGTTCAAACATCCGTGTTGCCGGGCAGGATTGCTCGACCGAAACTGAAGAAGGCGCGCACACGGGCGAGGTAATGGCATCGATGCTGCGCGACGTGGGCGCGAGGCATGTAATTGTTGGCCATTCAGAGCGGCGGCAGTTCTATAGTGAGACGGATGAGACAGTCAACAAGAAGACGCATGCGGGCATCAAAAGCGGTCTGACGGTGATAATGTGTGTGGGCGAAACGCTCGATCAACGAGAGCAGGGAAGCGCTGAAAGTGTTGTCTCTCAACAGTTGAGTGGCGGGCTCAGCGGGTTGACAGCCTCAGATCTCGACCGTATCATCGTCGCTTACGAGCCGGTCTGGGCCATCGGCACTGGACGTACAGCGACGCCGGAGCAAGCGCAGGAAATGCATGCGTTTATCCGGCGCGTTTTCGCGGAAAGGCACTCCGCGGCGGCAGCCGAGGCTCTACGGATTCTTTATGGCGGCTCGGTAAAGCCCGACAATATCGAAGGGCTGATGAAGCAAGCGGACATCGATGGCGCATTGGTTGGTGGCGCGAGTTTGAAAGCAGAGAGTTTTGCGGAGATAGTGAATTACAGACGATGAGGTTTTGATTTGTTAACTTATATTCTTTACGGACTTTTTATTCTGTCCTGCATTGTGCTGGTTGTGGTGATCCTGCTCCAGCCCGGCAAGGCCGATGCGGGCGCGCTCTTTTCCAATACTCTATCGAGCACTGCTTTCGGACCGCGCGGCACGGCGAGCCTCCTGGCAAAGATCACGATCGGAGCCGGAGCAGCCTTCATGCTAATCGCGCTCACGCTCGGCCTGCCGATGCTCAGCGGCTCACGCTCGGTCTTGCAATCAGACAGCGCCCCAGCCGCGTCACCGACTCCGACGCCGGCGGCTTCACCGGCAGCACCCGCAGCTTCACCCGCGGCGAGTCAGTAGTTTGAGTTTTTTGAAATCTTTCCGGCTATAATAGCCGAGCCCTCTAAACTCACTTCATGCCGAAGTGGCGGAACTGGCAGACGCGCACGTTTGAGGGGCGTGTGAGGCAACTCGTGGGGGTTCGAGTCCCCCCTTCGGCACCAATTAAGCGTTGCGAATAAAGAACTTAACAACAGGGCAAATCAGGCCTGTCACAACTAAGGCACAACAAACTCTCCGATACGAAGGACACTTTCTTGCAGTTCTCATCTTTGGGTTTACCCCAGTTTTCAGTTACTTCGTGTTCTCAAAAATGACCAGACTTTCTCGAAGCGTATCAATACTAGGACTGTACTTCGATTTTCGCCGCTGTATGTTTTCGAGGACGGCAACCTCCTTGAGTTTCCATCCGAGGTTGGCGCCTATATCGGCAATTATGAGATCGACTGGTATCTCCCTGTCGGCGTAAGCGGAATTAGAAACTACCAACCAAGCTTGTGCCCCATCTCGCGCACGATACTTCAGGTCCGAGAGGATTTTAGCCATGTCTTCGAAGTATGCCTGAATCATAAACGGAATTCTCGGGTTATAGAGTTGGTGCACATTACCTTTAACATGCTCGATAGCTCCGTCGTAAAGCGAGCCAAAATCCGATTTCTTTGGGTCCTTCCACCTCGCTTGAAGGTGTGATCGAACCGTCTCAAGTCGGAGTTTATATAGGTCGTCGGTGTTATTCACGAAATGACCTAGGAACAATTCGGGACGATAGATGTCGGTGTGGTCGAAGGTGTTTAGATAGGGGGGAGAAGTAACACAAAGCTTGAATTTTTGATCTGCTTTCAGCTGTTGAAGTTTCTTTCTTGCATCGCCGTTTATTATCGTCGGGCGACAATGCAGGATTTCAGATTCGATGTCCTTTCATCGAATCATACCGCCCCGCTCTTCGCAGTTACAAATAATCAGTCATTACAAACTTTTCAATCGGCAGGTTCGATTCGATTTAAGTTGCAGTTAAGAGGAATACATTACTGCAGAATAAGGCCGACATGTTATGAGATTTCATGAACCTGACCAAATTGGATTTCAGGTGAAGATGCTAGCTTGTTTCAGCAAACAATTCGGCGACGAGGGCGACTCTTCAAAATACGTCGTTTACCAAAGTTG
>JAICQI010000462.1 GCA_025937955.1 Pyrinomonadaceae bacterium | reverse complement strand
GGCGAGACGTTATCACCACGCACGAGAATCTCGCCGTCTTCACTGAGCTTCACTTCCTGTCCGGCTACAGGCTTTCCAATCGATCCTTGCCGCGTGCGAAAAGGATGAGAAAGACTCGTGAGGGACGCAGTCTCGGTCATGCCGTAGCCTTGAATGACCGCATAGCCAACGCGGCGCCAGAAACTTTCCGTGTCCGTTTCGAGTGTCGCGCCGCCGGTGATGAAAGCCCAGAAGCGCCAGCCGAAGCGACGATGAATGTTTCGAAAGGTCCACCAGTTTCGCAAAAAGTGACGGCTTTGGGCGGTGGCGAGTTGAGCTTCGGACAATCCTTCGTCGTTTATAAGTTTTTCGCGCAGTGTTTCGAGTACGCGTGGCACAGTTACGACGACGTTAATGCGTTGCTTCTTGACGACGGTGATGATCTCCGATGGCTTGTACGATTCGCGGAAGTACACTTCGGCGCCGATCAGCTCGGGGATAAAGATGGACATCATCTGTCCGAAGACGTGGCTCAGTGGCAGCAGGCAGAGGAAGCGCAGTGGATGTACGAGTCGTTCCCAACGAGAATATTTCCTGAATTCTTTTTCGATGGGAGCGAGGTTCGCGAGCAGGTTGCGATGCGTGAGACAAACGCCTTTGGGCTCCGCGGTCGTGCCTGAAGTAAAGACCACCTGGACCAGATCGCTCGGCGTGGCCTCATAAGAATGGTTTGGATGGTGTGCTATGGCATCCGCAAGATTATCGAGCGACAGACGAGGCACAGCGAGTGGAGACTCGTCCGCGAGCAGGAGTTTTGCGGAGACCTGTTGGTGGACTCGCCCCGCGAAATCCGGCGCGGATTTCAGATCGAGCGGAACAACGACCGCGCCACGCAGTAAGCAACCGTAGAACGCGACAATCCACTCCGGACTGTTCTCGCTCCAGAAGAGCACGCGATCGCCGCGACCAATGCCACGCGCCTCCAGTTCACGCGCAAACTGAAAAGCCGACGATGCAAGACGTCCATAAGACCAGGGTGAGATTCGCAGTCCGCGCCAATGTACGACCGCCCTCTGCTCGCCACGGGCGGTGCAATCATCGAGAAAACTGAGTAAGGTCGCGCGCATGCGAAGATTGTCGCGCAAAGCCGCCACGACCGCACCATCCGGTGGGACAGTTTTATTCACTGCCGCAACCCGCCGCAAAAAGGCACAAAAGACACATAAGGCACAAAAGTTAATTAAACATTTTGTGCCTTATGTGCCTTTTTGGGGCTTAGATCTTTATTGCTACTGGCCGATCGGTGGATCTGTCGCCGTCGCCGGCTGCGAGTCGTTGACGTGAATGATGTTGGTGTCTGAGTCGACGTAATAGTGGTTCTTGCCGGTGGCCCCGACTCCCGTGGCGACCTGCGGATCGGCGTTGATCGTGTAACCCGGCTGCGCGGACGTCGACTTCGGAATGATCTTCATCGTGTAGACGTAACCGTCGACGACCGGTGTCGTGCCGTCGAAGCGACTGTCGAGCAGGTTCTCTTTACGCATCTCCTCGAAAGTGCCAAACGAGCTGCGCTGGTGGGCGTTGTAATAGAGCATCTGTTGCTCGGCGATCGAGCGCAGGGTCTTAACTGCCGCCGCCTCGTTTGCCGCTTTAATGGCGGAGCGATAGCCCGCGATTCCGACTCCGATCAGTATGCCGATGATGGCAATAACGATCATCAACTCGATCAGCGAAAAGCCCCGCTGGTTCTTTTTCGTATTTTTCAGGGGTTTCATAACTTCTCCTCGGGCACTTACACGAAGCCTTGAGTTCTCAGTTCCGATTTCTGCTCGCTTGCCCATCCTTCAGACGGGCCTTAGTCTACTACAGGAGTGCGCGAAGGTCACATTGCCCTAGCGGCCAACTTTTCCGTGCCTCGAGTGCTCTTAGCATGTAGAATGCAGGCCAGTTAATGCGGAACCTCGAAACCATCAGCAGCGGCCAGATAACCAGCGCCAACGCGGTCGAACAGATTGAACGGCTCCAGGGTGCGGTCGAGACCGTTATCAAGGGGAAGCCCGAAGCGATTCGCCTGGCCATCGTCACCCTGATCGCCGGCGGTCACCTGCTGGTGGAAGACGTTCCCGGGGTGGGCAAAACGACGCTGGCCCACGCGCTCGCGCGCGCCCTCGACTGCATTTTTCAGCGGATTCAGTTTACTTCCGACCTGCTGCCATCCGACGTCATCGGGCTTTCCGTTTACAACCAGCACAGCGGGATTTTTGAATGGAAACCGGGGCCGGTTTTCGCCAACGTGGTGCTGGCTGACGAGATCAATCGCACCACTCCGAAGACGCAGTCGGCGCTGCTCGAAGCGATGGCTGAGAGACACGTGACGGTGGAGGGAATGACGCACAATCTGCCCGCTCCGTTCATCGTGCTGGCGACGCAGAACCCCATCGAGCATCACGGTACATACCCGCTCCCTGAGTCGCAACTCGACCGGTTCATGCTGCGATTGCGCATCGGGTATCCAGCGCCTGCCGACGAACAACGAATCCTGCGCGATCGCGAGTATGCCGATCCGCTCGATGACCTCGAGCCGGTGATGAGCGCGCCGGAAGTCGTCGAGTTGCAGCAGGCTGTTACCACTGTCTCCGTTGACGATGCGCTGGTTCAATATCTGATGCGAATTGTCGCTGCGACACGTGATTCGGAGATGCTCGATCTTGGTGTGAGCCCGAGAGGAACGCTGGCGCTGTTTCGCGCCGCGCAGGCACTCGCGCTCGGCGAGGATCGAAACTATTGCATTCCGGACGACATTAAACGACTGGTGGTGCCGGTGTTTGCGCATCGCATCGTGGTGAGCTCGCGATTCTCATCGTCGCTTCGCCGCAGCGAAGAGGCAGAAGCCGTGCTGAACGAAATCCTGAAAACCGTCAGTGTTCCGCTGTGAAGCCAGAGCCAAAGTCTGATCGCGCCGCTTCGGTACCTCAAAAAACATCTATGCTGCGCATTGTGCTGGGAACGTTACTCGTTCTGGCCGGGCTCAGCTCTGCGCTCGTCACCGTGCTGGCACGTCGTACAAACGAGAATACACTTGCTGGCGTTGCTGCAATTCTGTCGCTGCTGATCGCGTTGCTGCTGACGATCTTTATCGTTCCACCACTGGCGCGCTCCGCGAGAGTGGAAGTTGCGAACCTGGATTTTCCTTTAGAGCCGACGAGCGGTGGTGGCGTGTTTCTCGTGATCATTGTCGTAGTGGGATTTGCCGCGTGGAATACGGGCAATAATCTGCTGTTTCTCGTGTTTTCACTGCTTTGTTCGACCTTGTTTGTTGGGTGGATGGCGGCGCGCACTTCGCTGCGCGATCTAACGGTTTCGGCGCGTTTCCCGGATCACATCTTTGCGGCGGAAGCAGCGCCTGTGATCGTAACGTTGCGTAACAACAAACGTGTGTTGCCGTCGTTTTCGATCCTGGTGGAGGCGCGTGGTCCTGGTGACGAGAGTGAGGAGAATACGAAACGCCGGCGCAGATATCTCAAGCGGTTGCTGGCTTACTTTAGTTATGTGCCGCATCATGCGGCGGCGGAGCAAAGGGTCGAGCAGCTTTTTCCGACGCGTGGGCATGTGCTGATCGATGGGTTTGAGTTATCGACGCGTTTTCCGTTTGGGTTCTTTCGGCGGCGGCGACGTTTGCGAGCGCGGAACGTTGACATCATTGTTTATCCGAAGCCGGAAGTGATTAGCGACGAATTGCACTTGCTGCCGATGTACGCGGGGCGCATGCCTGCGATGCGGCGTGGCGCGGGTCACGATCTGTTTTCGATGCGCGACTACCAACCGCAGGATGATTTGAGGCACATCGATTGGAAGGCAACTGCTCGATCGCGGCGACTGACGGTGCGGGAGTTCACTTCCGAGGATGAGAGAAGAATCACGATCGTACTCGACACGCGTTTGCCGCGTAATGCAACGGGTGATCTGTCGGCACGGTTCGAGCGTGGTGTGGTCCATGCGGCGTCGTTGATCAAGCACTTTATCGACGAGCGAGCGGAAGTGAGGCTGGTGTTGGGCGATGACGTTGGACCATTTGGGTCGGGAACGGATCAGCTATATCGCTGCCTGCGGCGGCTCGCGCTGGTGACTCCGGCTGATCCTGATGGCGTAGAGATTAAAGCGACACACAACGTGGTGGAGCACGACTACGCGATCCTGTTGACTGCCGCGGCGCCCGGATCGATACCCGCGAACATCTGGCGCACGAGCCACGTGATCTATCTTTAGCCACAAAAAGGCAAAAAGCACAAAAATGAGTTTAGTGATCGAACGTGATAAAACTTTCGACCAGTCTGAAGCCTACCCTTCTTCAACGATCATTCTGATCGGTCTTTGTTTCATTTTCTCAGGCGCGACGGGGCTGATTTATGAAGTGTTGTGGGCGCGAATGTTGGGACTGGTTTTTGGCGCCACGACGCTTGCCGTCAGCACGGTGCTGGCGGCGTTCATGGGTGGGTTGGCGTTAGGAAGTGCCCTTGCGGGGAAACTTGCGACGCGCATCAGGAAGCCACTCAGTACGTACGGCTGGATGGAGATTGGTATCGCGATCTACGCCTTGCTCGTGCCGATTCTGTTTCGCTTGATCGACCATGTTTACGTGTTGATATGGCAACAACTCCAACCAGGAAACTTTACGTTTAGTCTTTGGCGTTTCGTGCTCTCGGGGCTCGTGTTGCTTGTACCGACGACTCTGATGGGAGCAACGCTTCCCGTTCTCTCGGCTGCATTGGTTCGCTCGTCGGGAAGAGATTCAAACTCCGTTACAAGGCTTTACGCGTGCAATCTCGCCGGTGCGATTGTCGGAACTCTCGCCGCGGGTTTTGTGTTGCTGCCTGCGCTTGGGGTTCGTACCACAATCGCAGTTGCTGCGGCGATAAATGTTGTCGTCGGCGTGATCGCGATCGTTTTGCAGCGCCGGACGCAAGCCACTTCGGTGAGCGAGCCTACAGTCGAAGTGGAAGAGCCGAGCGCTACCGTCGATAGCCGTGCGTTCTGGGCTTTCGCAGCCTTAGCTTCGGGTTTTGTAACTATCAGCACGCAGGTTTCCTGGACACGCATCCTCACGATGATCATCGGCTCGAGTACGTATGCTTTCAGCATTGTAGTGGCGTTATTTCTGATCGGGCTCGCGGGTGGGGCGTGGTTCGTGACGCGAAAGGATCGTTCTCACAGTTTGCGGTCCACTATCTTGAAAGTGGAGGCGATTACAGCAATCAGCTT
>JAICQI010000715.1 GCA_025937955.1 Pyrinomonadaceae bacterium | reverse complement strand
TTAGTTTGTATGTTTCGCGCGCCCGCCATCCGGCGGGTATGTTTTCAATGCTCTCCGAAGTAAACACGATCGTCTTACCGTCATTGCTGGTCGTTACGAACTGGTTCACAAATCCCTCAGCGTGAAATTGGCGTAGAACAAATTGTTTGCGACCGCGATCGAAGCTGATCATGCCCCAGTCTTCGTGAATCTCACCTTTTGGATTCTTCGGCTGCGGTTCGTATTCACTGCGGTTTCGGACCTCGAGAAATTTGTTGTTGAGGACAAAACGATATTCTCGACTCGTCTTCGAAACACCAGGCTTTCCCTCGCCCGTTCCTTCCCACTGGCCAACGAAGTATCGTAATGGTTCCCACACATCCGGGGCCGGTTTAGTCTGGCCAATCATCAAGCCAGGAAGCAGGCACAGCGTTAGAACGGCACACACAACGAGTTTCATCATGGACCATCGCTCCTTTGGTTCGTCATATTAGGACACAAAGCAAACATTATCGAAATGAATTGTTTCAATCATTACCATAGTCTTCTACAATGCACTGTAAATGGAAGTTCGGGATCTGCAAGTCTTCATAAGTGTTGCCAAACACTTGAACTACACGCGTGCCGGCGAAGAGGTACACCTTAGCCAGCCGAGCGTTTCAGTACGTATCAAGCAGCTCGAGAGTCAACTGGGCGTCAAACTCTTTGAGCAACTAGGCAAGAAGGTGGCACTCACCGAGGCTGGGCAATTGCTTGTGCCCTACGCTAATCGAGTAATAAGGGCGGTCGAAGATGCAAGACTTGCCATTGAAGAGTTACAGGGACTGGATCGCGGATCGTTGCGAATCGGCGCCAGCACAACCCCAGGCATGTACATCATTCCGAGGACCATCGCGCGTTTCAAAGAGTTCCATCCCCAGATAGAAGTACATCTCGGGATTAGAGACACGCGGGAAATTGAAGACGGGGTAATCCGAAACGAATTCGACTTCGGTTTTGTCGGTGGCCATTTGGCAGGCGACGAGGTTGACGTGCTCCCCTGGCTCACGGATGAGTTGGTGCTGATCGTTCCGCCCAGACACAGATTGGCGAGCAAAAAGATTGTGAAACGAGACGACCTGGTGAATGAGAAGTTTATCGGGCGAGAGTCGGGATCGGCGACGCGCGCAACTGTTGCCGATCGTCTGAAGGAATGGGAAATACAATTGGAAACAGTAATGGAAATGGAGAATCCTGAGTCGGTGAAGAAGGCAGTTCAAAGCGGCCTTGGCATCGCCTTCATTTCCAAGTTCGCGGTAGAGACTGAATTGAAAGCAAAGGCACTGGCAGCGGTGAGAATTCCGAAACTGGCGATCAGTCGCGAACTGAAGATTGTATATCGAAAAGACAAGCACCTTAGCCGCGCCGCCCGCGCGTTTATTGAAATCGCAAAAAAAGACCGCTGACACAGCGCAAAAGAGCACGCAATTGACCTATCATTGGAGTTGTCTATCGTAATCATCGGAAGAATTCATTTCATGAGCCTAATTCCTGAGTGTTACGATCCCTGCTCCGACCCAACTAACTAAGGAGATTGACCATGCGAATTTTGGGTGTGTTTGCTTTGTTAGCGATCGCCATTGTAAGCATCGCTCTTGGCCAGGGTACGAGCACGATGGCTGATCACGGATTTTTGACAAACGACGATATGAAGTGGGGGCCTGGTCCTGCGTCGCTGCCACCGGGAACTAAGGCGGCATTGTTGGAAGGTGATCCCGCTAAGGAAGGTTTATTCACGCTGCGCCTGCAATTACCAGATGGCTACAGCATTCAACCTCACTCTCATCCGAGCGTTGAGCATGTGACCGTGCTCTCCGGCACGTTCAATTTGGGTATGGGAGAGAAGTTTGACAAGTCGGCTGGACGTGCACTCGCCGCTGGAAGCTTCGCCTTCATGCCACCGGGAATGCGACATTTCGCTTGGACCACCGGTGAGACCGTGATTCAACTGCACGGCGTGGGGCCATGGAAGATTAATTACGTGAACCCGGCGGACGATCCGCGGAATAAGAAGTGATGCGGAGAAGAAACAGGGGAGGATGGTCCAAGAGATTTTGTCACGCTATAGTCACGTGACTCGATGAGAATCGAAGTTACGGCGTTCCGCAGTGCGGCGCAGATCATTAAGCGTAAGTCGGGTGATCTTCGCCTGTTTTACGGCCTGAAGCTCGCTGGTCGCTTCTCCCCCAAGATGAGATCAACCCTATTTATCATCTTTCGAAAAAACGATTGATATTCTCATTTATTTTGGCCGTATAATTAATTGTGACTCGTTCCACCCTAGCTATAGCAGGAGGCAAATCCCAACAGTTTACGAATTTAAATATCGACACGATATTTAAGTTTTACAAACCGGAACCACCGCTTGCGAAGTTTGTAGATAATCTTTGGTCTACGAAGGCTACGACCCTCAGAACACGACCGAACGCATTCTTCCGACTGGCACGCTCGAACTAAACATCTGAACTCCCTCCAAAGCACCGACTATTGACTGTAGTTTTAAGCTCATCTTATACTCCTGCACTCCCCTTTCGTCCAGCAAGAGAACTGATTCAATGCAACGGATTAACCCCAAAATAGCTCTGCGCGGCTTTCGGCCTGGCGCACGGGGTGCGAACCATGTGCTCGGCGATCTCGAATCAGCGGTGATGGAGGTCCTTTGGGCCAAGTCGGGCCAAACCGTAAACGAGGTTGAGGAGCGGCTGCGGCAGAAACGCGAGATTGCCCATACCACGGTTCTGACGACACTCGATCGGATGTATCGGAAAGGCTACTTGAACCGAGAGAAGCAGGCCAAGGCTTTCGTTTACTCGCCGCGATACACGCGCAATGAATTTGAGCGAACAATGGCGCAGGAAGTTTTGGGAGCGCTCATCGGGCAATCTGCCGAGACCGCGGTTTCGACTTTCATCGATTTGATCGGGAACGATCCCGGTGCGCTGGACCAGCTGGAAGCAAAGATTCGTGAGAAGCGACGAGAACGCGCAAAAAAATAGGAAGTTGTTTTGTCCGTCACATCAACAATCATAACCGCGATCGAAAATTTCGTGCTCTTTAGCACGATTTTGGCAATCATTTCGTTTGCCATCGCCTTATTTGTGCGGCAATTGGCGATGAGACAAATCTGGGGTCTCCGGCCGGATAACCTCGCGCGAACCTACGCCGTCGCGTTAGTAATGCCTCCACTGGCTTCTCTGTGGTTAATCACTGCTGCACTTCTGCCGCGGTTGTGGATGACACCAGAAGCATTTGCTGCACAACACGACGCCCCATTTCATGAGATACACCTGCTCGGTACTTTGACGTTTGCGATTGAACCAACACTCGCATACGCAATGGTGCTCTTCATCGCAGCCACAGCTTGCTTTGTGTTGTGGTCGAATGTACGTGGCTCGGTGCGCATTGCTCGCGTGATCAGCCAGTTGGATGTGAATGCAGCCGCTCCGCCAAGCGAACAACTAGCC
>JAICQI010000542.1 GCA_025937955.1 Pyrinomonadaceae bacterium | reverse complement strand
TCAGCCCAGGGTTCGAGCGAAGCAAGAACCCTGGGGTTAACAATCAAAAGAGCGATAAACCCTGAAAGGGTTCGGCAGTTGGCGAACCCTTTCAGGGTTGGCCACGCCCATATAATTACTTTCCCAGGGTTGTCGCTGCACTCCAACCCTGGGCTGAAATTAGCCAACGCCTTCGGCGTTAAATTCACACTGAGGCATTACCGGCGTACGGCATCCTTTTCGCTAAAATATAATCAACTCACCTAAGAATCAGGTTGAAGGATGATGTGGACGGGCGGACGTTTAACGACGTCCGCCCGAGTCGTATTGGGACCAGCTCACGGTTCTCATGCCCGACCCACAGATGATACCGATTCGGTCCAACATAGGACTTTCGATATTGACTTCTCTCCGGGCTGCCACGAAAATGAGCCGCAAGGTCAGCCCGGCGCCCACTTCTGACCCGATTGCGATTCCCAACCAACTCTTCGAGCCGTTTAGGTGGATACATATCTATGATTTTTCTTCCCCCACCCTCATTGCACTTCCGTCGCGTTGTGCTGGTCGGAGTTGTATGCCTGCTTGCGACTCTCTCAGCTGTGGTTTTTGTCGCTGCGGACAATGACGACAATCTCCCTACAGCCGTTTCATCCTCCTCTGACACAACAGCACTCGCGCCCGGCAAAACCAGAATTGCCGAACAATTTGGCGCGTTACCACTCAGCTTCGAGATCAATAAGGGCCAAGTCGATCAACCGGTGAAATTTCTGTCGCATGGTCCTGGTTACGACCTTTTTCTGACTGCGACTGAAGCTGTTCTGAGATTGCGAAAGCCGCGTCCTCTGCAAGTGGAAAAGTTGCAAGACCAGGCTCTCGCAAAAACCGGTGCCGGCTCTGATGTGCGCGAGGGTACGGTAGTGCGATTGAAGATGCTCGGTGCCGACGCCACGCCTCAGGTGGAAGGACAGGAGGAACTGCCGGGCAAAGTGAATTATTTCATCGGCAACGATCAGTCGAAGTGGCGCCGCAACATTCCGACTTATCGAAGGGTGTATCTCAAGGATGTCTATCCTGGCATCGATATGGTGTATTACGGCAAACAACGCCAGCTCGAATATGACCTGGTGGTGGCTCCGGGCGCCAATCCTAAACTGATCAGATTCACTGTCGAAGGTGCGGATCAAATTCGTATCGACAAGACCGGAAGATTACTTCTCGGTTTGAAGCACGGGGAAGTCTCTTTGAACAAGCCCGTGATCTACCAGCTCGATGAGAACGGCAATCGACGCGAAGTAAAAGGCGCCTACCTCCTCAAGGGCAACGAAGTCAGGTTCAAAGTCGAGCGATTCGACTCGAGCAAGCCCTTGATAATCGACCCGGTGCTCATATATTCAACTCTGCTTGGATCGCTGGGCAGCGACAATTCTTTCGGGATCGCAGTCGATTCTCAGGGAAGTGCATACGTCACGGGCACGACCGACAATACGACCTTCCCCACCACTTCAGGAGCGTTCAAATCCACCACCGGTTTTGGCGGAGGAGCATTCGTTTCGAAACTCGATCCGACCGGGAGCACACTCGTCTACTCGACCTATCTCGGTGGTGGCTTCAGCACGAGTGGACTTGGAATCGCGGTGGATTCAGCCGGAAATGCGCACGTCACCGGAACCACGAACTCGACCGACTTTCCTCTCGTCAACGCCTTAAAGACAAGCAGCAACTTTTTTAGGACTACCGACGCGGCCGCCAGTTGGAACAATCTGAATTCGGGGCTGGTTAGTAGTGTGCATTTGCTTGCGGTTGCTCCCAGCGCGCCAAACACGATCTACGCGGAAACTTCGGACGGAATCTATCTGAGCACTGATGCCGGAGCGACGTGGTCCAAGACGCAGGCTACCGGCTTTGCAAGCTTTGGATTTACCAACGCGCTCGCGGTGGATCCAACCAATTCTTCCGTTGTTTATGCAGGGCATTTTACTGGCCTGTTGAAGTCAACTGATAGCGGCGCTAGCTGGACCCGCATTAGTACACCGCCCCTGAACTCCCCGTCAGTATTTTCTGTCGTGTTCGATCCTGCCACGCCTTCGACGATGTACGTTGGTGCGAGCACTGGTGTGTTCAAAACTACAGACAGCGGAGCCACCTGGATCCCCCAAAACAACTTCGGCTTACCCACTGTGCCAAATGTTCTTGCTCTCGCGATCGATCCAGCGACGCCGTTGACAGTCTACGCCGGCACGTTTGGCAACGGTCTCTTTAAGTCGACAAATGGTGGCGCAGTATGGACCGCAATGAACAATGGGATGGGCGGTGGCAATCCTACAACCGTGAATTCCATCGTCATCGATCCTGGCAATCCGGCGACGATTTACACCGGCCATGGTACTGGAAATAGCAGCGGCGGCATCAATAAGAGTGTTAACGGTGGCGCCTCGTGGACTTTTCTCACGGGTGTGCCGGATTCCGTTGTTATTTCGATGGTTGCGACCTCTTCGGCCGTTTACGTGGGCGTTCCTGGTGGTTTTTTCAAAACTACAAATGGAGGCAGCAGTTGGACCAGCGCCGTCAGTGGTTTAGGGAGCACGTTCGTTGATAGTCTCGCCGTACATCCGACTGATTCATCGATTCTATACGCCGGCACAAGCGGGGCAGGGTTGCCGGATGCCTTTGTTACTAAATTGAATTCGTCGGGCTCCGGCTTGTTGTTTTCAACTCTGCTCGGTGGACACGGAGAAGAGAATGGCAACGCTATTGCCGTCGACGGAAGCGGAAACATTTCCATCGCAGGCCGGACGAGCTCTACAAACTTTCCCGTAGTGAACGCCTTTAAGTCGACAGTGACTTTCAATGGCAACTGCGCGACAGGTTTCGTGACGAAGTTGAATCCCGCGGTTCCGTCATACACTTTTTCGACGTATCTCGGTGACGGTCAGTGCGAAACCGTGAACAGTATCGCCACTGATGGCTCCGGCAACGTTTACGTAACTGGCAGAGCAGGTAACGGCTTTCCGACTGTAAACGCATTTCAGCCAACACAGCTCGGCGGCGATGCTTTCGTCACTAAATTCATGGCTGATGGTTCAGTGGTCTATTCCACGTATCTTGGTGGCACCGAATCCGACACTGGTTTCGGAATTGCGGCGGATTCGTCCGGAAACGCCTACATCACTGGCTCCACCAATTCATCGAACTTCCCCTTGATGAATCCGATTCAAGCCACGATTGGTCCTCTTCAGTCTGGCTTTCAGCTAGATGCCTTCGTCACCAAGCTCAACAGTGACGGGTCGGCACTTATTTACTCTACGTACCTGGGGGGAACAGGATTCGATGGAGGCCTTGCCATAGCTGTTGACTCGGCAAACAACGCCTATGTAACGGGCCGCAGCGAGTCTGTTGACTTTCCACTGGTTGCGGGCGCGCTGCGCACCAGGAGCCCGATGCATAAGAGCGTTGACGGCGCGGCAAACTGGAGCAATGACAACTACGGTTTCACAGGCGCTTCGGCCGCTTTCGCCGGCTCCGTGGTCACTGATTTGGCAATCCATCCCACGCAGCCTTCAACACTTTACGCGGGAACGGGGAACGGCGTTTTTAAAACCACGAATGGTGGCCGAACGTGGTCGGCAATTAACAATGGTCTTTTGAACCGCAATGTGGTTGCGCTGGTTATGGACCCATCAACAACTTCCACACTGTATGCAGCGACGGCTGGGTCGGTAATTGGCAATACAGGTGTGTATAAAACCACCGATAGTGGGAATAGTTGGAATCTCCGCAGCAACGGAATAACCAGCCCGGATCTGGTCAGTCTCGCTATCGATCCGGTTACGCCAAACACGCTTTATGCGGGATTCTCTGTAGGTGGCCCTGGGAGTCACCTCTACAAGACTACGGATGGAGCAGATAATTGGAACCTGGTTGGAACTCCGCCGCCGTCCGTTCCTGCGTCAATCGCTATCGACCCGTTGAACCATACGACGCTTTATGTGGCGGACGGTGGAGTTCACAAGAGCATCGACGCGGGAGCTACATGGCAATCGCTTGGTTTGTCAGGTTCAACCGCCCACTCTGTCGCTGTTAGTCCGTTTACACCCGGACTGGTGTACGCCGGGACCCGCCAGGGCTTATTCAAAAGTGTCGATGGCGGCAGTAACTGGTCGCTTATACCTTCCGTCTCAGGGAAGGTTGTTTTCGATCCAGTAAGTTCGTCAACAGCCTATTTGTTGTCAGCGGAATTCATGCCAAACCCGTCATTCATTCAGAGGCCACAGGGCGTTTTCAAAACCACCGACAACGGGCAAACGTGGATTCGCATGAACAAGGGGATCGAATCATCTGTTCCAACGGCCCTTGTCATTCATCCTGTGAGACCTTCAACGCTGTACGTGGCGGTAAAGCCCCCCAGCGGTTTCGATGTGTTTGTCACCAAAATCAATCCAGCCGGTAGCAGTTTGATTTACTCGACGTTTATTGGTGGCCCGCTTGCGGATAGTCTCGCCGTAGCCAGCGCTCAAGCGTCCGGAATAGCGCTTGACACCTCAGGTAATGCTTACATCACTGGGGTGACATCGTCGCTGGGCTATCCCGTCACGCCTGGTTCTTATCAACCGTTCATTCGTGGTGGGAATGACGCTTTCATTTCGAAGCTCGGAACGTCGTACATCATCAGTGGCCAGGTATTGGATAACGGCCTCTCGCCTTTAAG
>JAICQI010000088.1 GCA_025937955.1 Pyrinomonadaceae bacterium | reverse complement strand
TTGGCACCGCTTTAGCCAATGGCCTCCGATAATCACGACCAAAGCGGTGCCAAGGCACGGCACTCCAAGGAGGCGTCCAACCAGTTATGCTAAACTTCGACCACCTTCATGAATCTCAATCGTGAGAACCGAATTCGACGCCGGCGCCGCATTTTGCTCTGGGTTTTGGGCGGAACGGTCGTGTTGTTGCTCGCGATTATCGTGTCGCAGCAGCTCTGGCTTTGGACCGTAGTCCGGCCCGATACCCCAGCGGACGCAGTCGTGCTCTACGCTCTCTCGACGCTCAACTTCGTCGCATTCGTCGTCTTTCTCTTCATCTTCGTCCGCAATCTGCTCAAGCTGAGAAGGGAACGCCGAGAGCGGCAACTCGGTTCAAAAGTTAAGACACGCCTGCTGGTCTATTTCATCTCGATCAGCTTTCTGCCGATTACTGCGATGGCGTTCTTTTCTTACCTGTTTCTCAATCGCTCGCTTGAAAAGTGGTTCAACCCGTTTCCGGATGAGATTAGACAGCAGGCCACCGAGGTCAAACGATCGACTCTGTCCACGCAGGAGCAGACGCTACGCGAGACTGCGTCGTTGCTGGTGATGTTGCTTGCAACAGAGACCCCCGAAGTGAGACAGGCCACGATGCATCAAGTGGTGAACTCGGGCCAGTTGGTTCGCATCGAGATTGCGGGCAAAGATGGCTCGACCTTCTTCCAAAGTCCGAATCTCTCTGCGGCTGATTCAGATCAACTCGAAAAACTTTTTAGTAAAGCCCGGGTTTTTCACAGTTCGGATGGTTTGAACCAGGTCGATGGAAAAGAGTTTGACGCGCTTTCAGTGCCTTTGAATGACACGGAAATGCTGATCGTCGCACCGCAGAAACGCGCCGCGAACGATCTCACAGACCTCGTCGCTGGTTCGGAACGTGACTACCAGGATCTGGTGCGGTCACAACGACGCGTGCGTCTTCTCGGACTCTCGACGTTGGGATTGATGACGCTGATCTTGTTGTTCGTCTCGAGTTGGGTTGCGATTTACCTCGCGCGCGGCATCGCGACGCCGATCAAGGCGCTCGCTGAAGCTTCAAAGGAGATCGCGCGCGGTAACCTGGCGCACCGTGTCACTACCATAGCCGACGATGAGTTGGCGCTGCTCGCTGAATCGTTCAACCAGATGACGACGCAGCTCGAGGAGAACCGCAAGAGCATTGAAGCGGGCGCGGCGGAGTTGCGCGACAAGAACCTGGCGCTGCGTGAGCGTCGCAACTACATTGAAACGGTGCTCCAGTCGTTGTCGACCGGTGTGATCTCGCTTGACGAGGATGATTGCGTTACGACGCTAAATGCGTCGGCGGCGCGCATGCTGGCGTTGGTTGATAAAGCTGAAGGCAAGCCGAAGTTGAGTACTCTGATTGGCAGTGAAGACTGGATGGTCGTCGATCGATTGTTGCGGCGGGCGCGTCGAATCGGGCATGCGACAGAGCAGACGCAACTGGCGAACGGAGGCGAGCCGCTGCCGGTCTCGATGACAGCTACGGCTTTGCCAGACTCGAAAGGTCCACGACGTGGCGTAGTTCTGGTAATTGAAGATCTTTCCGAGTTGCTTGCGGCGCAGAGGGCCGCGGCGTGGAGTGAAGTCGCGCGGCGCATGGCCCACGAGATCAAGAACCCGCTCACGCCGATCCAGCTTTCAGCCGAACGCATTGCGAAGAGTTACGGGCGCGCGACCGCGAACGGCGGCAGCAACGGCTTTCGCACTGAGGATCGTCTGGACGAAAAACGTGTCGCCGCTGTGATCAGTGAGTGTACGGAGACTATTGCGCGCGAAGTGGCGGGTTTGAAGGCGATGGTCGACGAGTTCTCGCGTTTCGCGCGCCTGCCGGCCACGCGGCTCGAGCTCGCAAATCTCAACGACGTCGTTACTCACGCCGCCGGTCTGTATGTTGAGCGGCTTGACGGCGTCGCACTGAGCCTGCAACTCGATCCCGACCTGCCGTCGTCGATGCTCGACGTCGAACAGATCAAGCGAGTGTTTGTAAACCTGATCGACAACGCGGTTGAGGCGCTGGCGTCAGTGACTAATAAAAAGCAAATCACGATAGTTACCCGTCACGATCCGGAAAAGAGTTTGCTGCGCGCGGAAGTTGCGGACACAGGGCATGGAATCGAACCGGGCGATTTCCGGCGCCTGTTTGAGCCGTACTTCTCGCGACGCGACAGCGGGACCGGCCTCGGACTCGCAATCGTTCAGCGAATCATAATGGAGCACGGCGGTCACATCCGCGCGGAAAGAAACCACCCGAATGGCGCCTGTTTTGTGATCGAACTACCGGCAACAGGATGACAATACAACTGTAGGGGCAGCACTCCGTTGCCGCCCGTTGCCCGCGACACAAATTACGTAGACGGGCGGCCACGGAGTGCCGCCCCTACAATCTGACTTCGATGGATTCGATTCTCATAGTTGACGACGAGCGCGGCATTCGCGACACGCTGCGGGCGGTGATGGAAGATGAGGGCTTCGTCGCCGATGCCGTCGCCACGGGAGAAGAGTGTCTGAAAGCGCTCGGACGGCGCGCTTATGGCTGCATCCTGCTGGACGTTTGGCTGCCCGGCATCGACGGTCTCGAAACGTTGAAACAACTGCGCGCTGCCGGATCGGACGCGGCGGTCGTGATCATCTCGGGTCACGGCAACATCGAAACCGCCGTGCGCGCGACCAAACTCGGCGCGTTTGACTTCATCGAAAAACCACTCTCGATCGAAAAGACTGTACTCACCGTTCGCAACGCTTTGCGACAGCAGCGCCTCGAACTGATCAATGCTGACATGGCCGCGGCGCTGGCGCGCGAGTACACGATGGTGGGCGAGTCAGTCGCGATGCGCGCGTTGCGCAAACAGATTTCCGTAGTCGCGCCGACTGATGGGCGCGTTCTGATCTACGGCGAGTCGGGAACGGGAAAAGAGTTGGTCGCACATGCGATTCACGCCGAGTCGCGTCGCGCCGCCGCGCCGTTTATCGAAGTGAATTCCGCGGCGATTCCGGAAGAGCTGATCGAGTCTGAGCTCTTTGGACACGTGAAAGGCGCATTTACCGGGGCCACCGCCGCGAAGAAGGGCAAGTTTGAGCTCGCCGACGGCGCGACGATCTTTCTCGACGAAGTTGGCGATATGAGCCCGAAGGTCCAGGCGAAAGTTTTGCGAGTCCTGGAAGAGCAACGGTTCGAGCCGGTCGGCAGTGGCACTTCGGTCACTGTTGACGTGCGTATCATCGCAGCGACAAACAAACGTCTCGACGTCGAGATCGAGCAGGGGAACTTTCGTGCGGACCTTTTTTATCGCTTGAACGTCATCCCGTTCGAGTTGCCACCGTTACGTGAACGTCTCGAAGACGTTCCGCAACTGGTTGATTACTTCAATCAACAGTTTTCGAAAGCTTATGGCAAGAAGCTGAAACAGTTTCTGCCCGAGGCTTTGGAAGCGATGCAGTCGTATTCGTGGCCCGGCAACGTGCGGGAGCTACGCAACACCGTTGAGCGCGTAGTGATCATGTACCCCGGAGTAAAAGTTTCGGCGAACGATCTGCCGCCACAGGGCAAGGAAGAGCCACCGGCGGCGTCTTTCCGATTCCCGTCCTTTAAAGAGGCCACTGAGGCCTACCATCGCGAGTTTATTCAGCGAAAACTCGAAGAAGCCGACGGCAACGTCTCACGCGCCGCCGAGCTAATGGGCGTCGACCGCAGTCACCTTTACCGCCGCATGCGCGCCCTCGGCATCCAAAACCGCGGTTAATTTCACTGTTTAATTCTGTGGCTGGAAAACCTTTCGTTGACAATGCATCTTCAAATGCCTTATCAACGTGTTGAGGTTTGTAATGGATTTTACGACGAAAGAATTATTGAAGCGTTACGCAAAACTGGCAATCGGTCAGCCTTTTTCGCCGGTATTGTTGAATATTCTGGTGACGTCAGTTTGCGATATGCGCTGCACGCATTGCTTCTTTACCGACGAACTCGACGACCGCCCGCGCAAGAAGCTCCAGATGAAGACTCACGAGATCGAGCGTATCTCGGAAACGCTTGGCGGCAACCTGGGCGTGCTGATCCTGGCCGGCGGCGAGCCGTTTACACGCAAAGATCTTCCCGAAATTGCTCGCGCTTTTTACACAAACAACAAGCTCGAATCGATTTACATCATGTCTAACGGGCAGATTCAGAAGCGAATCTTCCCGGACGTCACGCGCGTGTTGCAAGAGTGTCCGGATCTTAACGTCACCATTGCGCTCGGCATCGATGGGCCAAAGCTGGAACACGAAAAGATTCGACAAAAACCCGGCTCGTGGGACATCGCGATCGATACCGCGCGCCAGCTTCAGGCGATCAAGAAGGAATACCCCCGTCTCGACGTACAAACGTGTACCTGCTTCATGAACTCGAACCAGGACACGATCTTCGAGTGGTACGACTTTCTGAAATACGAGTTGAAGCCTGACAAAGTAAACTTCAACTACATTCGTCCGCCTTCAGCCGATCCGAAAGAGTTGGACATCGATCATTCGCGCTACGCGAAATTGGCCCGGATGATCGACGACGATTCGCGTCATGCCGCGATCAAGAACAACTACGGCGGCAAGGCTGGTTTCTTCAAAGCCGCGATCGACATCTACATGCACGGTCTGATCGCAAAAACGAAAGAGACACAGACCGCGCAGATGACGTGTTACGCAGGCACGGCCGGCGGTGTGATTTACGACGAAGGCACCGTGTCGTCGTGCGAGAACCTCGAGCCGGTCGGAAACCTGCGCGACTTTGAATGGAACTTCCAGAAGCTCTGGCTGTCGCCGGCAATGCAGGCGCGTCGCAAGAAGGCGCACGATGGGTGTTTCTGCACGCACGAGTCGAACAGTTATTATCCGTCGCTGCCGTTCAACCCGGGACACTTGATCCAGATCAAGAAGCTGGAAAGAGAGATGAAGAAGGCGCGCAAGGCCGTGGAGACTGAGCATTCAGGCGTACCGGTCGCGGACTTAAACTAAAATGCAGCAGCGCATACCAAAGATTCTGATCATCTCGTCTGACACCGGTGGCGGACATCGTTCCGCCGCCGCAGCGATTGTCGCGGGTGTGCAGAAGTTTCTCGACAGTGAATCGTATGCGATCAGGGTTGTGCGCGCCGTTGAGGAATCACATCACCTGAGCGCGAAGCTGGTGCGGCTGTATAACTGGATACTGCGCAATCGTCAGCACTGGATGAAGTACTTCTATTGGTGCATGAACCACGTCCGGCCGGAGACCAGCCAGTTCTTTCACAAACGCTGCGTGCCTTACGTTGCAAGTTTGTTTGAGCGCTGGTGCCCGCACATCGTCGTCAGCGTGCATCCACTCACGCAGCACATCTTCGCTCGTGTGTTGAAGGAACTGAATCTCTCGAACCGCATTCCCCTCGTCTCTGTTGTGACCGATCCTTGTTACGGCTTTTGGAAAGGGTGGGCGTGTGACGCCGTGACGTTGTACCTCGTTGCGAGTGAAGACGCGCGCCGCCAGTTGATCGACTACGGAGTCTCGCCCGAACGTATCAAGATTTCCGGCCTGCCGGTGCATCCGAAGTTTGCGTATCCCGGGGAAGAGGCGGCCCAGGCCGCGCGCCGCGCGCTTGGTTTGGATCCGGAAAAGTTTACAGTTTTCGTAAACGCCGGCTGGATCGGCGGCGGCAACATTCCGCAGATCTTTCGTGAGCTGGTGCGCGGCGAGTTGGATGTGCAGGCCATTTTCCTGGCCGGAAAGAACGAAGACCTGCGCGTCGCAGCTGAGTCCATTGCGCTAGAAGCACCGTTTCCCGTTAAGGTGATTGGCTATTCCGACGAGATCGAGAAACTGATGGGCGCCGCGAACGTCATGATCTCAAAACTCGGCGGCCTCACGACGTTCGAAGCGCTCGCCTGCCGCGTACCGATCATCGCGGACGTCATCACCGAACCCATGCCACAGGAAGCGGGAACCGCGAACCTGATCGCGCAGCGCGGCGCCGGCGTTATGCTTAAGCGATCGATTGATATTGTCCCTGTCGTGCGCCGCATGATGGAAGACGAAGTTCATTATTCACGCATGCGCGCCGCGACCGTCGGCCTCGCCCTCCCCAACGCTACCCGCCAAATCGTTGAAGAAATCGCCGCCCTCATCCCCCAACCCGAACCCGCCACCCTGACAGAAGTCGCCTCTGCTTAGCCTAACCTGGAAGGTTTATCCGAATAGTCGTCATCATTCGGTGTGAGGCATAGGTGCATTTCTCCCGGCCGAACTCGAACTAAGCGGAGCCACAAAAAGGCACAAAAAACACAAAACGAAATAAGGAAGTCTTTTGTGCCTTATGTGCCTTTTTGTGGCCAAGAAAGAAAACTCATATGAACCCGATATAGTCCCGAGCCGCGGCTAACAGCCGAGGCTGGACTTTAAGGCATTCGCGGCATCAATCAGTGCTTGCCAGCATTCCCAGGACAATCTCAACAACAAAGACACCAAGGCACTAATTTTTATTTTGTGCCCTGGTGTCTTTGTGGTTAATTATCTTGACAAGCTCGCTTCGATAAACTAAGAACCACGTATTCTCAGTCACATCGTTTTATTTGTGTCTCAGAACTGATGCTCACCATTCAGATAACGGAGGCCG
Organism: Pyrinomonadaceae bacterium; assembly: GCA_025937955.1. Taxonomy (GTDB): domain Bacteria; phylum Acidobacteriota; class Blastocatellia; order Pyrinomonadales; family Pyrinomonadaceae; genus PSRF01. Next base: position 5,512 of record JAICQI010000088.1, on the reverse strand, counting down.
GTATGCCCGCTCGTAAAACCACAAAGAAGTCGACCAAGAAAGCTGGCAAGGCGAAAGCTGCTCGACCCGAAACTGGACCAGTGCCGCCGTACGGCGAGGCCATTCGCGGAGCAATTGCTCGCGGAGACGCTCAGGAGATGAAGAACGTCGCCGCCAGTGCGCGCAAATGGATGTCGGATGTGCAGTCCGCACTCAAGCAGCTCGAAGGCGCCACTAAGAAGTCCAAGAAGTAGCCGGTCGGCAATAGCCGGAATTAATTCGATGGCTGGCCCAGCGCGTTATCTTTCTTCGCGTGACCGCGCGACGTTTGTACCGGTGCACGCGGTTTGGGAGATCACTCTCGCGTGTGATCTCAAGTGTCACCACTGTGGCTCGCGCGCCGGCAAACGTCGACCAGATGAATTGACCACCGATGAGTGTCTCGATCTTGTTCGCCAACTCGCGCGGATGGGAACGCGAGAAGTGACGCTCATCGGTGGCGAAGCCTACCTGCGCCGTGACTGGCTCAAGATCATCCGCGAGATCAGAGATCAGGGCATGGACTGCACGATGCAGTCGGGCGGACTCAATCTGACCGAAGCTCGCATCAAGTCGGCGGTCGATGCTGGCCTGCAAGCACTCGGCATTTCCGTCGACGGACTGCGCGAAGTCCACGACAAGTTGCGAGGAGTAAAAGGCTCGTTTGACGCAGCTTTCAAGGCGCTGAAGGCGGTGCAGAAGTTTGGAATCACGTCGAGCGTCAATACGCAGATCTCTTCGCTCGTGATTCCACAGCTCCGCGAGCTGATGGGGCTCTTCATCGACGCAGGTGCGAAGAGCTGGCAGGTTCAACTGACAGTCGCGATGGGAAGGGCCGCCGATCATCCGGAGCTGCTGCTGCAGCCTTACGAGTTGCTCGAACTAATGCCGTTGCTCGCCGAGCTTTATCAGGAAGGCGCGGATCGTGGGTTCCTGCTGTTGCCCGGTAACAACATCGGTTATTTCGGGCCGTACGAATCGTTGTGGCGCGGTAGTGGCGACGATCGGATCCATTGGACCAGCTGTAACGCCGGACAGAACACACTCGGCATTGAGGCCGACGGCACGATCAAGGGATGCCCTTCGCTGCCGACTTTTCCTTACGCCGGCGGCAACATTCGCGATCGCAATCTGAAACAGATCTGGGGGCAGACGGACGAGCTGAGTCTTAATCGCGCGCGAACGACCACGGAGTTGTGGGGCTTCTGCGGCAGTTGTTACTACGCTGACGTGTGCAAAGCCGGCTGCACGTGGACTACGCACGTTCTGTTTGGAAGGGCAGGGAACAATCCGTACTGCCATCATCGAGCATTGGAGTTATCAAAGCAGGGCTTGCGAGAGAGAATCGCGCAGGTGGAAAAAGCGCCTGGCACTCCTTTCGATCACGGACAGTTTGAGCTGATCGTGGAAACTGTCGACGAACACGCCGTCGAAACCTTGCCAATGGCGAGCAGCACACTCGTACAGATCAAACCTGCGAAGAGTCGTCAAACTAAAAAGACGCAGTCGAAGGAACTAATCATCTGCCGCGGTTGCGATCGACACGTAATGCCTGGGACGCGCGTTTGCCCGTTCTGCCAGGGCGACGTGCGCGCGCTTGCGAAGAGCTACGAGAAGAACATGAGGGAAGCAAGAAAGGCTTACCATCGTCTCCTGAAACTCCTCCCCCAATTGGATTCCCCGCATTAATTGTAGGGGCGGCACTCCGTGACCGCCCGTGGTGTACGAATTCGAACGACGGGCGGCCACGGAGAGCCGCCCCTACAAAACGATCCGTTGACTGAGTGTAATCGGTGAACGAAGAACCCTGGATTCTTGGGATAAGTGCTTCTCACAACGGCTCCGCTTGTCTACTGAAAGGCGATCGGATCGTTGTCGCGATCCAGGAGGAACGTCTCACGCGGTTCAAGCGACACCGGATTTACGGCGCCAAGGCCTCGAAGGCCGTCGCTTACTGTCTCAACTATGCCGGCATCGATCCTTCCGAGCTAAGCCTCGTCGTGCTCTGTATTCAGGGTCGCAAACAGGACCAGTTGCACGATCTCCGTCTCGAGTCTTTTTTAAACGTCCTCACGAACAAGGTTCCCACCATAACGATTCCACATCACTTCGGACATGCGTTAAGCGTTTTTGCGACGTCAGGTTTTGCTGAGTCAGCGGTGCTGATCGTTGATGGCACGGGCTCGCCGGTCAGTGACTTCACCGCGCAAGAGTTAAACGTAATGAACGGCAACAAAGCTCCTGATAGTTGGGAGACGATCTCGCTTTACCACGCATCGGGCACGACGGTTGTGCCGCTCGAGAAACACGTGATCGAACGCGGCGCGTGGCTGGTGATGCACGACGGTGATATGCCTTCGTTCGGCAGCCTGGGAGGAATGTTTTCCGCCGCCGCGCAACAGATCTTCGGCGAAGTCTCGGAAGCCGGAAAGGTAATGGGATTAGCGCCTTACGGGCGAGCAGAGTTTCCCGGCAGCGACTTCTTTGACATTGTGAAAGGACGTTTTCACTTCAAAGACACGGTGCCACGGCAGTTTCGCTATCACGAGCGCTGGCCCAACCGCGCGAGTGAGTATGAAGCGCTGGCCGGTTCGGTTCAGGCGGCGCTTGAAGAAGCGGTGCTCTACCTGGTCCAGCACATTCGCGAGCGGTGCAGTAGCGAGAATCTTTGTTACGCCGGTGGAGTGGCTTTGAACAGTGTCGCTAACGAGAGGATTATTCGTGAGTCGGGCTTCAAAAACGTCTACATCATGCCGGCAGCGGAGGACAGTGGCACCTCGATCGGTGCGGCTTATTACGGGCTGTGGCAACTCACGCAGCACAACTCGCAGCGCCCGATTTTGCATGATGCTCCGGGACGTAGTTATTCATCCGCAGACGTGTCCGCCGCCCTCGAGGCGAGAGAAGACGTTCGCGTCGTTTATCCCACAGACGTTTTATCTGACACGGTTGAGCTGCTGTGCGACGGGAAGATCATCGGTTGGTTTGACGGAGGTTCCGAACTGGGACCACGCGCGCTCGGACAACGCAGCATCCTCTGCGATCCACGCCAGACTGACGCGAAAGAAACGCTCAACCGGCGTGTGAAGATGCGGGAGCCCTTTCGACCGTTCGCGCCGGCGGTTTTGCTGGAAGAAGCAGGGAAGTGGTTCGAGTTTGCCGACACTGCGCCGGAAAGCCCGTTCATGCTTCGCGTAGTGAAAGTGAACCCGGAAAGAAAAGACGAAGTGCCCGCTATCGTACACGTCGACGGAACGGGCCGCGTGCAAACGGTGACGCGCGCCAACAACGGCCGGTTCTACGAGTTGGTCAAAGAGTTCTTCGAGAAGACAGGCGTGCCGATTCTTCTCAACACCTCATTTAACCGGATGGGACAGCCAATAATCGAAACCCCCACGGACGCGATCGAGTGTCTGCTCAACACAGGTCTTGATTGTTGCGTCTTCGAGGATAGAATTGTCTTCAAAAAAACAGCGTGAGTTGTGAAATGCCAGAGTCAGAGGGGGCTGCTCATTTCAATCTGTTTTTGCTCCGGAACTTCCTGGATACCGAAAGTTGTGCGAGTTTGAGGGCGGAGTTGGCTTTAGCACCGACCACCCAAGCGCCTGTCTACATCCAAGGCACTGAAGGAACGATTCATGAGAACATCCGCAAGACGACCAGTCTTCATCCAGCCAGGGAAACTTTTTCGCAAATCCACGAACAGTTATTAAGACAGAAGTCTGCGCTGGAGGATCACTTTGGTACGAGCCTGACAGACTGCGAGCCGCCTCAGTTTTTGCGTTATGAAAAAGGAGACTTCTTCGTTCGTCACCAGGACGGCAACTCACGTCAGAACGACTTCGATCATTTGCGAATCCGGCGGATATCGATCGTCGTGTTTTTGAATAACTCGTCAGTTGAGCCACACGAAAACTGCTTCTCCGGCGGCGCGTTGAACTTTTACGATCAGACGAGGACATTTGCGTTGCTGGGTGAAACCGGATTACTGGTCGCCTTTAAGTCCGACACATTTCATGAAGTTTTGCCGGTCACGAGTGGCGAACGCTTCACGTTTGTTAGTTGGTTCAGGTGACTTTGTCCAGGGGTACTGACTTGGATGGTCCTGGTGGCTCTTTTTTGTTGACAGGACCACCGTTTAGCATTACGCTGCGCGCGTTCCCTCGTAAACCGAAACCTTTTTTCCTGCAACGGTCTCGCCGTTGTTGGCTCTCACTTGAACTCAACGTCCGCGATCCGTGCCTCTATATTCTGTTATGCGCCAGCAGCCATAACTCTTGGGAGAATATCCATGACAGACAAAACGATTAAACCTGAGGTCCAACCGGAAATAGCACCCGAAATCAAACCGATTCCTGAGGTTGCACCCGAAATACGACCGATCCCCGAAATAGCTCCGGAGATAAAACCGATTCCTGAGGTGGCCCCAGAGATAGTTACTGAAATCGCACCGGAGACTTATCCGATTACCGAAGTCGCACCCGAGACATATCCGATTACGGAAGTTGCGCCTGAGATAAAACCGATTCCAGAGGTGGCGCCGGAGATAGTTACGGAGGTCGCGCCCGAGATAAAACCGATTCCAGAGGTGGCGCCAGAGATAGTTACGGAAGTCGCGCCGGAGATAAAACGGCCCATCACCGAGATTGCGCCGGAGATACGACCGATTACAGAAGTGGCGCCATCTCGACCCGTGCCGGAAGTAGCGCCGCAGAAAGCGCCACGACCAATTCCGGAAATAGCGCCGGAGAAGAAACCGAGACCAATTACGGAAGTGGCCCCGGAAGTCTCGCCGCAGAAATCCGGTGGAGGGACCGTGACGGAGGTTGCGCCTGAGAGTCCGAAAAAGAAGTAGTAGACGCCGGTCGTTAACCGAAACGTCAAAGACCGCTTGCATCGTGCTGTTCAGAGTTCCAGCTAACTAAAGCTTGAACTCTGAACAAGCGGTTCGGCACCTTCAACCGCGATGACAACAGATTCACTCAAACCGGTTGCACTCATCAGCATGCCGACGCTCTCGGCACGTTTCCCGTCATTTCAACTCGCTCTGCTCAAGCCCACGCTCGAGCGTGAAGGCATTCCCGTTCAAACTTTCTCGCTCTTCATGTATTTCGGAACGCAGGTCGGCTGGCGCATCAACGAAACGCTCTCCGACGTCTATCCGTGCATGCTGGGTGAATGGATTTGGACCAAAGCCGCTTTCGGCGATTTCACTAACAACGACGGTTATTTCGAAACTTATCGAGGCAATCTCGAGGGCATTTGCTACAAGGCCGGCTGCTCGCTCGACGACCTGCGCCGGCTGCGTGAAACCGCGGCGCCGGAGTTCATCGACTTCTGCATGAAGAGTGTCGACTGGAGTCGCTTCGGCGTGATCGGTTTCTCAGTCGTGTTTCAACAAACGCTCGCGAGTATTGCTTTGGCAAAGGCACTCAAGCAGCGTTATCCGCATATTCCGATCATGATGGGCGGCGCCACGTTTGAAGACGACATT